>JAISMT010000161.1 GCA_031276585.1 Bifidobacteriaceae bacterium | reverse complement strand
CTACGCTACTGGGCTGTAAGTGCCGTGATACGGGACGGTTTCAAAGCCTTTGGGCTGATGGTGCCCGTGGCGTTAGTGGTCTACATCACCAGTTGGACGGGTTGGTTGCGCTCAACGCACGGCTACTACCGGGACTGGGCTCAGAACAACCCGGAAGCTGGTTGGCAGTGGTTACCGGAAGGCCTGCGTGCTTTGGTGGCCTACCACCAGGAGGCTTATAAGTTTCACGTGGGGTTGACCAAACCACATGATGCCCAATCCAACCCGCTGTTTTGGCTGCTGCAACAACGCCCCACTTTGTTTCTCTATGAATCGGAAGCTACTTGTTCCGCCGATTCCTGTAGCCAAGCCATTAGTGCCCTAGGTAATCCGCTTCTCTGGTGGTTGGGTATAGCGGCTCTGGGGGTTGTGATCTACAACGCTGTGGTCTGGGCAGATAGGCGTGCCTGGGCTATCTTCGCTGGATACGCTGGGGGCTACCTACCCTGGTTGTTCTATGCCCACCGCACCATTTTCACCTTCTATACCGTGGCGTTTGTGCCCTTCGTGGTGCTGGCCTTGGTTTATGCCGCCGGGCGAATCATTGGCCCGCCGGGCCTCCGGGGCCGGTCTCGCGGGCGGCGCGTAGCCGCCCTCACCGTGGCTTTGGTTCTGATTCTGGTGATCTCGGCTTTCTTCTGGCCGCTGTGGTCGGGGCGGTCAGTCCCCTACGAGTTTTGGCACCTACACATGTGGTTGAACTCCTGGATTTAGGTCGCTTGGTATGACGAGTCTTTGACAAGTAAGCCGAGTTTTGCCCTTCCTTGGAGTACCTAACGCCACCATTGGTCCTAACCTACGGGGTTGCAGCGTAAGATAATATTTCGGTAGCCCTAACTTATGGTTTCGGGTCACCTGATTAGCTGCAGCGGTTCCGGATAAAAGCTGAGGGAGGAACGGTGGAGGCCAAACCTAGTACCGATGTCGCGCCAACTATCGGCAGCACCGGCCCAGATAGCCCCGCCGCCAACAGCGCTAGATCCAACAGCAACGGTTCAAACGGGACTAGATCGGACGGCATCGGCCCTAAAACCCCCCGTAAAACCAAAACCAAAGCCCGCATGTTGCGGCTATTCGGCCCGGCGTTCGTGGCGGCCGTAGCCTACGTGGACCCTGGCAACGTGGCCGCTAACCTAACCGCCGGTTCCCGCTACGGCTACCTGCTGGTCTGGGTGCTGGTACTCGCCAACGCGATGGCCGTACTAGTCCAATACCTGAGCGCCAAGTTGGGGCTCGCCACCGGGCGCTCGCTCCCCCAAATGCTGGCCCACCGCCTCCAACGTTGGCCCCGCTACGCCTATTTTGGTCAAGCCGAAGTGATCGCCATCGCCACCGACCTGGCCGAGGTGATAGGCGGCGCCATCGCCCTCCACTTGTTGTTTGGTTTACCGCTACTACTCGGCGGGATCATCACCGGCTTGGTTTCCTTGGGTGTATTGGCGGTCCAGACCCGGCGGGGGCAACGTTCCTTTGAGCTGATCATTACCGCGATGCTGGTCATAATCACCGTGGGATTCGTTTCGGGGCTAGTGGTAGCGCCAGTGAGCCCAGCCGAAATGTTGGCCGGACTAGTGCCGCGTTTCTACGGCGCGGATTCGGTGTTGCTGGCGGCCTCCATGCTGGGGGCCACCGTGATGCCACATGCCGTTTACCTGCATTCTTCCCTCACTCGGGACCGGCACGGACTGGTCACGGACCCTGCGAAACGCCGTCACCTGATCCGCGCCACCCGCTGGGACGTATTGTGTGCGCTAGTGGTGGCAGGCTCAGTCAACATTGCCATGCTGGTGTTGGCGGCCGCGAACCTGCGGGGTGTGAGCGGCACCGACACCATTGAAGGCGCCCACGCTGCTATAGCCCAACATTTGGGGCCGGTAGTGGGGGTGGTGTTCGCCGTTGGGCTGTTGTTCTCAGGTTTGGCGTCCACCTCCGTGGGGTCTTATGCCGGTGCCGAGATCATCTACGGTTTTCTCCAAGTGCGTTTTCCGGTGTTAGCGGTGCGGTTAGCCACGTTGGTGCCTGCACTGGTGGTGTTAGCGGTAGGGGCTTCCCCCACCTGGGCTTTGGTGATCTCGCAGGTGGTGTTGTCTTTTGGTATTCCCTTTGCCATCATCCCGTTGGTGCTGTTCACCGGCCGCCGCTCCGTGATGGGGGATGCAGTCAACGCTCCCCTCACCCAGGTGGCTGCCTGGGTGGCCACTAGTTTGATAGTGGCCCTCAACTTGGCGTTGATTTATTTGACGTTGCGGTGAGCTTGCTTTGATGTTGTGTTGACGTTGCGTTTAGGGTTCGGTCTGTTTGGTTAGCGGGCCGATGCCGCTGGGCGGGGCTTTGGGGTTTTTGGCGGTCTATTAAACGGTTTTGGGTAAAGCTTGGACGGTTGCGCCTGCCGAGTGGGCGGCGCGGGCTAGGCGTTGATCTGCGGTGAGTAGGGGAGCTGAAAACCTGATTGCTATAGCAACGTAAGGCGCGTCGTAAATGCTCAGATTGTGTCGCAAGGCCCAAGCATCGCGAAGCAGCCAGGGTTCTGCGCCGCAATATTCCACGGTGGCGTCAATCACTGAGGCGACTGCTAGTGCTTCAGTTTCAGCGTTTATGGTGCCAACTGTTTGAAAACGTCTTATGGTGCGGATGGTTTCTAAAGCCGCATGGGTAGGGGCCGCCCACTGTGGATCTGCGATCATTGCGGCCCGGGCGGCATCGGCGGCTGTGTTTGTACCCAAGAGAGCTAAAACCCAAGCGCTAGCGTCTACCACTATCACGCTAAAGCACCGGGTCGATGGACCGTTCCGCTTGGAATCCGTTATCACGGTCTTGGCGGATGAGGGCTACTGGATCTAAGTCTCCTTGTAGGTCAACCCGGTGGCCTTCTAAACGTTCCAATGTTTGAACGTTACGGAGCTGACGGGCATGTTTAGTTACGGTGTCTAGCAAGTAGGCCTGAAGTGATTGGCCCCGAGCGGCGGCGGCATTTGCTAGGGCTCCCCGGACTTCTTCTGGTACCTCACGGATTTGTAAAGCAACGCTCATGCATGTATTTTACATGCAAGTGTGGCCGGTACCTGCTTTCCAAGGGGCCAAGTCAGGCCGACCTACTGCTTGCGCTGATTTGACAGCTCCTTCGTGGAGGGGCCATTGGTTCAAAATTGCCGTTGCGGCAACATGTTCGGGGCGGCGCTGGTCGCAGAGCGGGCGGGAGCCAAACTGGCCACTTTCGACGCCGGTTTGGCCAAAGCTCATCCACGAGAGAGTCATTTCATCCCCGAGTTGATAATGCCAGAAGAATAAAGGCGAACGGTGAGGGCGTCTTCACCAGGCTGGGGTTAGCCCCACCAGTTGTTTTATGGCTAATTCCGGCCAATAGGCCAACGGGAAAACTGATTCACCGTTATCAGTTTTACGGAAGATCATGTAGGGTCGGTCGCCGGAGTTGTCGTATACCTCTAGGACGTCGGCCAGGTGGCGTAGTTCAGGGAGTTTGGCCAGGCTGCGTTGGTAGCGCCGCCGGATGCTTTCGGTAGGTACATCGTGACCGCCGCCGCTAACCCTCATGCGGACTCGGAGTACGTTCAGCTCAGCCGAGGCAGTCACCAGGAAGACCACCTGGACGTAATAGCCCGCCGCTTTGGCGCGGCGCAATAGGTCAAGGTTACGGTCAGTGGATAGGACTGTCTCGAAGGTGAAGTCCTGGCCAATGGCTAGTAGTTTTTCGCGGATGGCTTCGGCTTCTTGAGCGGCAGCTAAATCGCTACAGCCTGAACTGGCTTTTATGTCGTCGGCATTGACATAAGTGCCGCGAATCGGGATGGCGTTGGTTACTGTGCTTTTGCCGGAGCCGTTTGGTCCGGCAATGGTAAGAACTATGGGGTTAGTTATCGGCATACTCTCTGCGGCCATCGGCGTGTTCTAGGAAGGCCAGGCCGCGCTCGAAGTCAAAACGTGCGATGGGCCTGCCTTCACTTTGAGTCTGGACGATGGCGTTTTGCACGGCTTGCTCCATGTCACGTTCGCGGGCAGCGCTTTCCGGCCCTAATAACTCTTCGCGGGTCAATGCTAAGGGGAAAGGGATGGCATGTTCGGCTGCAACCCGACGCAAATATAGGTTCAAACCACTGGAAAGATTCAGCCCCAGAGCCCGGAAAACAGCCTCCGCCTCTTGCCGGACCTGCCGTTCAATACGGAAGTTGACTCGTTCCATATCTTGTGTCGCTACAGTCATGGTTTACCCCTCGTAGTGAGTCTGATGTACGTTAAGTGTACTCCGTAAGGACTCTAGGGCCCCACGGTGGACTGTGAGGAGGTGTAGTGCCGCGCGGGACGTATCACCATTGGCTGGAATCCTTAGCCAACAAGAACGCTGCGAAGCGCTTGGGATTGACTACGTGGAGCCGTTGTGAACCGAGCCGCCCA
>JAISMT010000129.1 GCA_031276585.1 Bifidobacteriaceae bacterium | reverse complement strand
AGCTTTACGCCGAGGCGAATATTCCACCGCCCAACACCGGGCCGAGACCATAGTTGGTGCACCCGCGTTGTATCGCCTGGCTGAAGTCATGGATTTGACGGGTTTCAGCCGCGATCAGGTGACAGGTTTTATGCGTTCCATGGGTTTGCCAGTTCCTCCCGATGACGCCCCAGTGTTTTCGGTCAAAGATATAGACGCTATGGTGGCGGCACACGAGGTGGCAGCCTACGGGATACTAGGGGAGCAAACCGAAAACCAATTGCTGCGGGCCGTCTCCCACACCGCAGAACGTTTAGCTTGGTGGCAGTATGAGTCTTTGGTGGACGATGCCGCCGCGCGTTACGGCCTGGATATCGATGCCGCCCGGCTGGTGGTCTTAGACAACGTAGCTGACATGGCCGATATTTTTGAAGACCAAATGGCTTATGCCTGGCGGGGGCACCTGGCGCGGATCATCCGCCACGTGGGAGCGCGGGCCGCCGAGGTAGGGCCCGAAGGGTCCGGCCCTACCCCCGAAACTTTACCGTTACAACGCGCCGTGGGTTTTGTTGATCTGGTAGGTTACACCGCGTTTTCGGCCCAGTTGGGGGCCGCAGACTTAGATCTATTAGTGCAAGGGTTCATGCGGCAAAGCCGGGATATTGTGGCCCGGGATGGCGGCCGGGTAGTGAAAGAACTGGGCGACGGGATCATGTTTGTTACCGATGAACCCTTCCGAGCCGCCGAGATCGCTTTAGATTTGGCGGCTCAGATTGGCACGGAAGAAAGCACACCGCCCGCCCGGGTAGGTCTGGTTTGGGGGCGGGTGCTGGGCCGGTTCGGGGATGTGTTTGGACCCAGTGTTAACCTAGCTTCCCGCCTGTGCGGTCTAGCTGCTCCAGCACAGGTGTTGGTGGACGAGGCTACTGCGGCTACCTTGGCGGACCAAGCCGGTTCGGTGCTGGTTCTAGAAGGCCAAGATCCAGTCCAGGTATCCGGGATGGGGCGGATTAAACCCCACCGTTTGACCCGGGCGGAAACTGAAACCGTGAAGTAGCTAGAAAAGGGGCAGAAACCTCAGGCCGTTGGCTGGATCAGGTGACGGGCTATTTGACGAAAAACGGTAGCCGCTGGGCTCTCCGGAGCGGACAAAACCACCGGTTCGCCCCGGTCGCCGCCTTCCCTAACCGCTGGTTCTAAAGGAATCTGCCCCAACAAGGGCACCTCGTGACCTAACGCAGAAGTCAGATTGGCGGCTACTTGCTCACCGCCGCCTTCCCCAAACACGTTGACCCGCTGGCCGTCTGGGGTCTCCAACCAACTCATGTTTTCCACCACCCCCACTAGGGGCTGTCCGGTTTGTAACGCTAGCGCACCAGAACGTTGTGCCACCTCAGCGGCAGCTGGTTGGGGAGTGGTGACCACTATCAACTCCGAACCGGGAATCAACTGAGCTATGGAAATAGGCACGTCCCCGGTCCCGGGCGGTAAATCTATCAACAGGAAATCTAGGTCCCCCCACACTACATCGGTCAAAAATTGGTTCACCGCCCGGTGTAACACCGGACCGCGCCAAACCACAGGCTGGCCCGGTGGCACTAGCATGCCCATCGAAAACACCTTCACGCCTAGCGCTACGGGCGGCAAAATGGAATCCTCCACCTGGGTGGGTTCTTGTTCCACCCCCAACATGCGGGGCATCGAAAAACCCTGGATATCGGCATCCAATACCCCTACCGCTTGTTCTTCAGCAGCTAAGGCCACCGCTAGGTTCGCGGTCACTGAGCTTTTACCCACCCCGCCTTTACCAGAAGCCACCGCAATAACCCGGGTGCGGTTGGAAGGATCCGCAAAAGGCACCGCTTTGGGTTCCACACCGCCCCGCAGCTTGGTCATCAAAGCTTGGCGCTGCTCTTGGTCCATCACCCCCATTTTGACTGTAACCAAACCCACTCCGCCTAGAGCAGCTAGAGCCCTTTTAACATCGGATTCCAAACGGTCCTTCATAGGGCAACCAGCCACGGTGAGCAGGATCTCTACCGTTACGGCGCCAGCTTCACCTACCTCCACCGAGTGGACCATATCTAGCTCCGTGATGGGGCGTCTGATCTCGGGATCTAAAACCGTAGACAGCGCTTTGAGAATTTGGGCTTCAGTGGGTGTAGGCACGGCGGACCATTCTAGTCTCACCCCACAAAACCTTCTCCCGTTAGACACCCCACAAAATCTTTTCGCTGCACTCAAATCTTTCTGTGGCAAGACCCCGTCAACAGCCGAATCTTTTGCGAGGACCCCTGGCAACTCACCTCGCTAAATCCCTTCCCTCCGATCACCTCGGGAAAACTTGACTCAGATGTCAAAGTTCCGTTATCCCAAGGGATTCCGCGGTAACTTAGGGCCCGGAGTGGCCCGGAAGCTGGTCTGGTTCCGGGGGAGAGGCATCCGGGTTAGGAATGTTTCTGGTATCGGGACGGTCTCGTTCTAGCTCTTCCAGCAAGTTACGCAATTCGCCGCGCACAAAATCGCGGGTGGCCACGTCCTGGAGCGCAATACGTAGCGCCGCTACCTCACGGGCCAAGTATTCGGTGTCCGCTAAGTTACGGGCGGCTTGAACCCGGTCCCGGTCCGCGGTGACCCGGTCGCGGTCATCTTGCCGGTTCTGAGCTAACAGAATTAGAGGCGCCGCATAGGAAGCCTGCAAGGACAGTGCCAGAGTTAGCACTGTGAAACCGTATTTGGCGGCATCGAAACGTAGATTTACGGGCCCCCACGAGTTCCAAGCCAGCCAAGCGATACAAAATAAGGTCATCCAAACCAAAAACCGGGGCGTGCCCATGAACCGGGCTATCGCTTCCGCGCCCCGCCCAAAACTGTCCTGGGAACGGTTTTGGCGGCGGCGTTCAAACCAGGAACGCCTAGCTTCCCGGGGTGTATCCAACCGTTCAGCCACGTTCCACCTCTTCCACGCCCCCCAGGGACTGATCCGTCAGATCATCATCACCACTGCGCCAGTCTTCCGGCAGAATGTGGTCCAACACGTCATCAGCGGAAACGGCCCCCAAAAGGCGCCGGTCCGGGTCCACTACAGGCAGCGCAATCAGGTTGTAAGTGGCCATCAAGCGGGTGACCCGTCCCAACGGATCATTAGGGCTCAAAGGTTCCACGTCCGTATCAATGGCGGTACCAATGGCTTGATGCGGGGGTTCCCGCAACAACCGCTGAATATGAGCCACGCCCACCCAACGGCCCGTAGGTGTTTCATTAGGGGGCCGGGTCACAAACACCATCGACGCTAGGGCCGGCGGTAGGTCCTGGCGTCGCACTGCTGCTAAAGCCTGCGCTATGGGCGCTTCTGGGGGCAGGATTACCGGCTCGGTGGTCATCAACCCGCCGGCTGAATTTTCGCCGTAAACCAACAACCGCCGCACATCTTGAGCTTCTTCCGGTTCCATCAAGGCCAACAACAGAGCTGCTTCTTGTTCCGGCAGAGAACTGATCAGGTCGGTGGCGTCATCAGGCTCCATAGCTTCCAGTACGTCCGCTGCCCGAGCCCGGCCTAAATGGGCAATGATCTCCAGCCGGTCGTCATCGCCCAACTCTTGGATCACGTCCGCCAACCGGTCAATATCCAGCGCGCTCGCTACCTCTAAGCGCCGCCCGCTAGGCATATCATGCAGCAGATCAGCCATATCGGCGGGCTTGATCTCCCCCCAGGAAGCCATCAACTGCCCCACGCC
>JAISMT010000121.1 GCA_031276585.1 Bifidobacteriaceae bacterium | reverse complement strand
CCAACGCTTGCACGGGTACACAGGGATACGGGGATGCCCGCCGTATGGCCCAGGAAGTGGCGCAGCAGTTGGGCTTGGAGGAACGGGAAGTCTTGGTTTGCTCCACTGGGTTGATTGGTGAACCACTCCCCATGGCGGCCGTGAGCCACGGCATCAAAGCGGCCGTCGCGCAGCTTAGCTCGGAGGGGGGTGACGATGCCGCCCAAGCTATTTTGACTACTGACACCCGCCCCAAACAGGTCCAAGCTCGGGTAGAGACGCCTCAAGGTGCTTATACCAGCGGCGGTATGGCTAAAGGGGCCGGCATGTTAGCTCCAGAATTGGCCACTATGTTGGTGGTGCTGACCACTGATGCCCAGCTCACGCCGGCAGTAGCGCAAAGCGCGTTAGAACAAGCCTGTGAGCGGTCCTTCAATCGGACTGATTCGGACGGCTGTATGTCCACCAATGACACGGTAATCCTGCTGGCTTCCGGAGCTTCTGGCTACCAACCAGATCCCGCAGAGTTCACCGCTCATCTCACGGAACTGGCTCAAGACCTAGCCCTCCAGTTGGTGGCAGACGCCGAAGGCGCTTCCCACGAGGTAGCGGTAACGGTACGCGGTGCTCATAGCGAAGCGGCTGCGGTGGTTGTGGCCCGAGCAGTGGCTCGGTCCAATCTGTTCAAAACTGCCATAGCAGGTAATGATCCGAACTGGGGACGGATTCTCTCGGCCGCGGGTACGGTGCCAGCGGCCCAGGCTCCGTTTGACCCCAGCCAAGTGGATGTGGCGGTTAACGGGGTCACAGTGAGCCGGGGCGGCGGTGTGGGTGATTCCCGGGAACTGGTGGATTTAGCGCCCCGTCAGGTTCAGGTGGAAATTGATCTGCATGCCGGGTCAGAGCAGGCCACGGTATGGACCAATGATCTGACTCATGCTTACGTTTCCATTAACGCGGATTATTCCTCATGAGTGAAGAGTTTCATTTCAACACTCGTACTGACCTGCGGGCTGACCAAAAGGCCGAGGTCTTGATTGAGGCGTTGCCGTGGTTGCTTCAGTTTGGTGATGCTGTGGTGGTGGTCAAATACGGTGGTAATGCCATGGTAGACCAGGAGCTTAAAGCTGCGTTTGCGCAGGATATGGTGTTTTTACGGCGGGTGGGTTTGCGGCCGGTGGTGGTGCATGGCGGTGGCCCTCAAATTAATTCCATGCTGCATCGCCTTGGTATTACCTCTGAATTCCAGGGCGGTCTGCGGGTCACTACTCCTGAAACCATGGATGTGGTGCGTATGGTTCTAACCGGCCAGGTGAGCCGGGAACTGGTGGGGTTGGTAAACCAACACGGTCCGTTTGCAGTGGGTATGAGCGGGGAGGATGCTGGTTTGCTACAAGCCCGGCGCCGTAGTGCCACGGTGGACGGCGCAGCGGTGGACGTGGGTTTAGTGGGGGATGTAGTACAGGTTAATCCCGGTGCTGTGCGGGATTTGTTAGAGGCGGGGCGTATCCCCGTGATTTCTACGGTGGCTCCAGATTTGGCTGATGCATCCCAAGTGTTGAACGTGAACGCAGACACGGCCGCAGCGGCGTTAGCGGTAGCTTTGGGGGCCCGCAAGTTGGTGATTTTGACCGATGTAGAGGGGTTATACCGTAACTGGCCGGACCGCAGTTCTTTGCTGAGTCAGGTCACTACGGGGGAGCTAGAAGCAATGTTGCCTCAGTTGGAGTCCGGTATGCGCCCCAAGATGGAGGCTTGTTTACGGGCGGTAAAGGCGGGGGTGCCGGAAGCCACCGTCATAGATGGGCGCCAACCGCATTCGTTACTAACCGAGGTGTTTACGGATCAGGGGGTAGGCACCATGGTGGTAGAAGGGGAGCCCGATGCCGTCTAGTGAAGCCGCGTTGGCCCGTTACCGTGAGCGTTTGCTGCCGGTTTTCAACCCCCAATTGGTTTTGGACCGCGGCGAGGGGGCTTGGGTGTGGGACTTAGACGGGAAGCGTTATCTAGATTTGTTGGCTGGTATAGCGGTTAACGCTTTGGGCCACGCTCATCCGGTTTGGGTAGAGGCGGTGAGCCGTCAAGCTGCGCGTTTAGCCCACGTTTCTAATCTCTATGCCACGGAACCCCCCGTTGCGTTAGCGGACCAATTGTTGCGGATTACCGGTGCACATCCCGGGGGAGCGGTGTTCTTTGCCAACTCCGGTACGGAAGCTAATGAAGCGGCTCTCAAAGCGGTATTGCGGGGCGGCGAAGGCCGGATTTTGGCTTTGGAGGGGGCTTTTCATGGCCGTACTTTAGGTGCGCTTTCACTGACCGCCAAAGAGGCTTACCGCAAACCTTATGACGGGTTTACCGGTCCGGTGGAGTTCCTTCCGGCGGGAGATAGCGCGGCGCTGGTGACGGCTTTCCAACAGGGTGGAGTGCGAGCGTTGGTGTTGGAAGTGATTCAAGGGGAGGCTGGAGTTTTACCCTTACCACCAGCCTATTTGCAATTGGCGCAGCGTTTGACCCGCGAGCATGGGGCCTGGTTTTGGGTTGACGAGATTCAAACCGGTTGTGGCCGTACCGGTACTTGGATGGCGTACCAGAATCCCCAGCTGGTGGGCTCGGCTCTGGATCCGGATTTGGTGACTTTGGCTAAAGGTTTAGGAGGAGGTTTCCCGATTGGGGCTTTGGTGGCTCGGTCCGCAGCGGCCGCCCAAACGCTTGCTCCGGGGGATCACGGCACTACGTTTGGAGGTGGTCCTCTAGCGGCGGCGGCGGCCGGCGCCACGTTGCAGGTAATTGAGCAACAGGGTCTGCTTGAGCACACCACTAAACTCGGTGCCGCCTGGCGGGCGGAGCTGGCGGCGCAGCCTGGTCTGAGAACAGTACGAGGGGCCGGATTGTTGCTGGGTCTGGTGTTGGAGCAGCCCACGGCCCCGGCGGTGGCCCAACGCGCACTGGAAGCCGGTTTCTTGGTTAACGCTCCGGCCCCCGATGTGATTCGTCTAGCCCCGCCGCTCATTTTGACCCCGGACCAAGCCCAACGGTTTACCGCCGCTTGGGCGGACCTGCTTTAGACGAAAGGTACGTTACGTGCATTTTTTGAAAGACACTTCGGTTACCTCAGCTCAGCAAGTGGAGATCTTAGAGCTGGCCCGCGAGTTGAAGGCTGATCGGTGGGCGCGCCAGCCTTTGCAGGGCCCTAAAGCGGTAGCCATTTTGACCGATAAGCCCACTTTGCGGACCCAGGTGTCTTTCAGCGTGGGGGTGGCGGAGTTAGGTGGTTATCCCATGATGGTGGATGCGCGCCTAGCCGGGTTGGGGCAACGTGAATCAATAGAGGATGTGGCCCGGGTGCTGGGACGGCAAGTGAGCGGCATCGTCTGGCGGACCTACGGACAAGACCGGTTAGAGCAGATGGCGGCCTACGCTGGTGTACCGGTGGTAAACGCTTTAACTGATGCCTTTCACCCCTGCCAAGTGCTAGCGGATTT
>JAISMT010000164.1 GCA_031276585.1 Bifidobacteriaceae bacterium | reverse complement strand
ATCTGGGCGCTGCTCAAATGTTTTAGCCCGTCAGGAGTTTGACACTTTGACACTTGAGCCGAGTTTCTTCTTATTCGGAGCTCCCGCCAAAGAAGATTCGAGTGGAGCGAGAAGAATTTGCGGGGCGTCTAATAGGAAGCAGATTTTGTGGGTTGCCTCCTAAGGAACCGTTGTGTTCAGCAATGGCACTAGGCTGGTGCATTATGCGCTCGCAATGCTGTCTTTATGTCGATGCTGGCTATCTGCTGGCCTCGGCCGCAACCCGGTTGACCGGGACTTCGCTGCGTAGTGGGGTGCGGGTGCATTACGAACAGTTGATCAAAGCGCTCACGGTCCAAGCTGAAGAAGTAGCTGGGGTACCGCTGCTGCGTATCAATTGGTATGACGCCGCCAAGAACGCTTTGCCGGACCGTGACCAGGAACAGATTGGCTCGCTGCAGCAGGTCAAGTTACGGTTGGGGCGGGTTGGTGTTGACGGCGAACAAAAGGGCGTGGACCTGAGGATTGGGCTGGATATGGTGGCCCAGTCCCGCAACGGGGCCGTTGACGTGGTGTTGTTAGTCTCCGGTGATGACGATTTGACCGAAGCGGTCGAGGAAGCCCAAGTTCACGGTGTTCAAGTGAAAATCTTGGGGATTCCCGACCAGGCTGGCCGGCCCCACGGGGTGAGTAAACACCTACTGCGAGCGGCTGACGGTATAGAGCTGATCTCGGCCGAGGCCTTAGACCGTACGGTGTTGCGGGCGGTAGTCGCGGCGGAGGAACGCCCGGCCCCCCTGCCTGGGCCCAAACCGGGAATGCCCATCGCCTCTGGTGCCCCAACGGAAGCCGGGAATGTTCCAGTGGCGGCTCCTGGTTCCGGTTTGCCGTTCCCGGTGCCTAAACCGGGCCCGCTTCCGGTTTACCCGCCGTTAGTTTCCGCACATCCCGAACCTGAATCCACTCTTGCCTATCAGACCGAGACCGGGGGTCGGTCCATGATCGCCCCGGAATATCGGGTGGATGATTCCACATTGCATGAAGCCATCGCATCAGTAGTCAAGGGCGTAGTTGATTCTTTCCTGGCCAGTGCCACCGAATCCGAAAAAACGGAAATGGCTAAGGCCAAGCCGGATATTCCCCGGGAAGTGGACCGGGCTTTGTTGTTGGATTTGGCTCACCGGATGGATGATTACGATCTTTCAGACAGTATTCGTAAGGTGCTGCGGGCCCAGTTCTGGGAGGCGTTAGAACAGGCTTTGAACGGAACTGTCCGCTAGCCCTGGAACCGCTAAGGGCGGCAAAACTATGACGTTGGAGCCGGTTTTTCCCGTTTGAGGTTCTCACCATAGCTTCGAATCCGGCAGAAGATTTTGTGGGATGTCCAGAGGGAGCGTTGGGTAGGGTGGGGGAGTGTCAACACCTCATATCGCGGCTGCGGCCGGGCAGTTTGCTTCCACTGTTCTGATGCCGGGGGACCCCTACCGGGCTGACCGTATAGCCCAGTCGATCTTGGACCAACCGGAAGTAATCTCCGATGTGCGCGGAATCCGGGCCTATACCGGTACCTATGAGGGGAGCCCTTTGAGCATCATGGCCAGCGGCATGGGGATGCCTTCCATGTCGCTGTATGCTACCGAGTTGTACCGATTTTACGGTGTGGAACGTATAGTGCGGGTGGGCACCGCCGGGGGGATAGCGCCCCAGGTGGAACGAGGCGATGTGTTGATAGCCGCTGGTGCCCACAGCACCAGCAATATGAATCAGCTGCGTATCCCCTCGGTAAATTTCTCTGCGGTAGCGGATCCGGCTATGACCGCTGCGGCGATGGCGTCCGCTGCTGGAGATTCGCAGGTCAAAGCAGGGGTGGTGGTTTCCGAAGACCACTTTTATTTCAAGGCTCCAGGAGTATTGGAAGCTTTGGCAGCCCACGGTGTGCTGGGAGTAGAGATGGAAGCCGCTGGTCTTTACGGGGTGGCTGCTGCTGAAGGTAAAGCCGCGTTAGCGGTGCTCACCGTTTCCGACCACTTGACGGTTCCCGGCCGGGACATGACATCTGAGGAACGCGAAACTCAGTTTGAACGTTCCCTAGCTGTGGCCCTGGCTGCGGCTCTGCACTAGCCTCCGGACCCTTTCAAACCTAGAAGCACCTCCACAAGATCTTCTCCCTGTAGACACCCTGCATAGTGTGCAATAAGTAGCTAATCTACCTGCGGTTCAAGGTTGCAGGATGTCTGAAGCGGTCCGGGCTGGAATGCCGTGGGCTTCTAGGACTGCGGCCATGCGCCGGTCATAGGTCAACACGTAGTCGATGGCGTCGTGCACCAGTTCAGCGGTAGCAATGTGGATGGAGTCCAGTGATTTGACTATTTCCGGGATGGCTAAAGCCAAATTAATGATGTGTCGGTCTAGCGTCACGGTACTCACTCTGCATAGAGCAACTTTGACGTCATCGGGTAGTGATGTGAAGTGTGGATGTTGTTTGGCTAGTCTTAGCGCTGTTCTTCCTGCCTCCAGCTGTAACAGTTCCGAACTAAGTAACGTGAGGGAATCTGAGGCTAACAACTCGGCCAGTTCGGCGCTATCACCGCCAATTAACTAAACGCCAACGCAAGAAGGCTGATGTATCGATATAGACGGTGGCCACTGGCTTTAGGCTCCTTAAAGTTCCGCCTCAGACCGTTCTTGAGCTAACGCTGCGTCAATATCTACGCCTTTAGCTTCAAGAGTTGGCGGCGGGAGATTTGGTTTGCTCGCGGGTTTGAAGCGTACGCTGGCTACTTCACGTACGGGAACGCTTCAAGGCATGAATGTTTGTTACCGCTGGCGTATGACCCGGTTCTACATTAGGTGTGTGGCTAACACCGTGACATTAGTGGTAGGGTGGCCAGGCCTAAGACCGCCGGTCCGCCACGTTAGCGTGGTGCGAAGCTGCTTCGGGTAGAAGCAGGCCAGCGCAGGTGCACATCTAGAGACCAACCGGTCCCGGACGCACTTGCGCCGGGGCCTTTTTCTTTGACCGGCTCAACCTTACGGCACTGGTAACAACAACAGTTGACTGAAGGAGAGCCAATGGCGAGGCCGGATAAGGTCGCTGCCGTCAAGGAAATCCGCCAAAACTTGGCTGGATCCCAGGCGGCGCTACTAACCGAGTACCGCGGGCTGACAGTTTCAGAAATTAAAGAACTGCGGAACGCATTAGGCGGGAACGTCTCTTACGCCGTAGTGAAAAACACGTTGGCAAAAATTGCGGCCCGGGAAGAAGGCATTACGGACCTAGATCCGGTCCTCACCGGGCCCACCGCCATCGCCTATGTTCAAGGTGATCCGGTGGAAGCAGCTAAAACCCTACGTGACTTCGCTAAGGCACATAACGCGTTGGTAGTGAAAGGCGGCGTCATGGACGGCCGCACGCTCACCGCTAGCGACGTAAATCAACTCGCGGACCTAGACTCCCGCGAAGTAACGTTGGCCAAACTGGCTGGCGTGGTCAAGGCGTCGCTGTTCCAGGCGGCATACCTGTTCACAGCGCCCGCGTCCAAGGCGGTCCGCACCATCGACGCCCTGCGGGAAAAGCAGGATTCCCCGGCCTGACCGGGTCTTAAGAAAGACTTAGCAAGAAAGGTAATACCAACATGGCAAAGCTCAGCATTGACGAGTTGATTGAACAGTTCAAAGAGCTGTCCCTAATAGAACTCTCCGAGTTTGTGAAGAAATTTGAAGAGGTCTTCGAAGTGACGGCAGCTGCACCAGCGGCCGTAGCCGTAGCCGCCGGCCCTGCCGCCGGGGGCGGCGCCGAGGCCGAGGCCGCCGAGGAAAAGTCCGAGTTCGATGTGATCTTGGAAGCCTTCGGCGAAAAGAAGATCCAAGTGATCAAGGAAGTTCGCGCACTGACCTCCCTGGGCCTAGGCGAAGCCAAAGCTCTGGTTGAAGGCGCTCCTAAGCCCATTTTGGAGAAGGTCAACAAGGAAGCTGCCGAGAAGGCGAAGGAAGCCCTGGAGGGCGCGGGCGCTACCGTATCCCTCAAGTAGTTAGTTGGCTACACCACCTGTGTAGGCGGTGTAGGTCTACGTAGTTAAAAAAGACCGTCGCTGGCGCGGGTAACCGGATCCCAGCGGCGGTCTTTTTTGGCGTCTACCCTTGGTTCCTGTGTATCCGCCTCTGCATGCCCCCCGCCTAGTTGAAGCTTTGGTGGAGCAAGGCCCTTACGCCAAGATCACCGTGGTGGACCAGGCTGGCTCTACCAATACCGAGCTCCTGAAAGCAGCTGGTCAGCAGCCCCACCTAACGGCTTTACTGGCCGAGTATCAAACCGGGGGGCGCGGCCGGTTCCACGCCGGTGAGGCAACGCCCCGTTCCTGGCAAGCCCCGCCTCGTAGTTCCTTACTGGTTTCAGTATTGCTACGTCTGGAGGCCAGCCATAACTACTCAGGCACCACTGCACTACCGCGCACTTTGCTACCGCTGGTGTTTGGGTTAGCCGCAGTACAGGCCGTGGAGTTAGTACTCCCAGCCCCGGTGGCACTCAAATGGCCCAATGACGTGATGGTGCAAGGAAACAAACTAGGTGGATTACTAGCTCAGGCCACGTCCGATGGCGAAACACTAGTAGTGGGTTTAGGTCTCAACGTGCATCAACGCCAGCAGCAGTTGCCCACTGCTCAAGCCACCTCGCTGGCTCTGCTGGGCGCCCCCGGCGTGGACCGAACCTGGCTAGCGCTGGCCTACTTAGCGGCCGCCGCCAACCTATTCCAACGTTGGGCGCGGGGAGACCAAAACTTATTGCCCGGCATCGGCCGGCGTATGGAAACCCTAGGTAAGCCCGTTACTGTAAGCCTGCCCGCGAGGCAAACCCTGGCGGGAAT
>JAISMT010000040.1 GCA_031276585.1 Bifidobacteriaceae bacterium | reverse complement strand
TGCCGTCCAGTTGCCGGGCCCCAAACCCTACTACCGCTCCGGTAAGGTCTCGAATAGGCCACATCAAACGACCTCTAAACCGGTCCACTGGCCCCCGCCGGCCTGGGGTGGTGAGACCGGCTGCCGCTAATTCGGCTTCCGCGAAGCCAGAGCCTCGCAGGTAGTCCGTGAGCTGATCCCAACCGGAAGGCGCATACCCTACGCCAAAGCGATCCGCCACTACCCGGTCAAATTGGCGGGAACGCAAGAAGTCCCGGGCCGGGCGCGCTTCCGGGGTAGTGAGCTGCTCCAAATAGAATTCGGCGGCTAAACGGTTGGCCTCCAACAAGCGGGCCCGTTTCGGGGTCGCAGGGCCATTGTCAGGCCCCGGGGTGTCCTCGTAGCGGAGTTCCACCCCAAACCGGTGCGCCAAATATTCCACCGCTTCAGCAAAACTAAGCGCGTCCGCTTTCATCACAAAGGCGATGGTGTCCCCGCCTTCCCCACAACCAAAGCAATGCCATAACCCCAGTTGAGGACGCACATGGAACGATGCCGTCCGCTCGTCATGAAACGGGCACAAACCACTTAAAGAGCCCACGCCAGCCCGTTTGAGGTTGACCCGCTCCCCCACCACTTGCTCAATTTGGGCAGCGTTACGGACCGCTTCGATGTCTTCGCGTTGGATCCGGCCGGCCACGGTGCCCCAGTTTAGGGCGTGTGAAGCCACCCAAGTAACTGCTGTTCGCTGTCAGACCCACCCCGCTTGAGGAACAGCTGACCAAAACGGAGTTAACTGCGGTGGCCCGCGAAACGGCGGTGCTCTAACAAGGCAGAAGAATCCGTCATGGAAGCCACTTGATCAACCACCACCCGAGCCCGGGCGGTCTGGTCTTCCGCTTGCTGAAACCACTCCCGGAACTCGGGTTCCAACCCCGCGGGGGCAGAGTCCAACAGATATTGGTACAGCTCCGCCAAAATAGTGCGCTGCCCCACATAAACCGGGTCTTCTAAACGGGGTTCCATCACGAATACCGCCGCCAAGGCTTTGAGGACTGCAATCTCCGCTTGGGTGGCGCGAGGCACCACCACATCCGCGGAATAACGGGTCAACCGGCCGGGGCCGTACCGGGCTCGGGTGGCCGCCTGGGCCGCTAACACAAACCGTCCAATCAGATGAGAGGTGAGGTTTTTTAATACTGCCAAAGCCGCATGGGAGCCATCCCAAGCATTGGGCCACGCTTCTAAACCAGCCAAACGGAGGGCAGCAGCATCTAACTCTGGTTGGGGCAGACCACCGTAACGTTGCCCCGCCAGCGCTACCACCTGTGCCCGCTCGGGCGCAGCTCCCAACGCTCCCGGGGGAATAGCTCCCCCAAAAATCCCGTCTTCCACATCGTGCACCGAGTACGCCACGTCATCGGCTAAATCCATTACCTGGGCTTCCAAACAACGTTGCAGAGGCGGTGCCCCCTGGCGAATCCAAGCAAAAACTGATTCTTCCGGGCCATACACACCGAACTTTGGGGGCGGAACGTGCTGCGGGCCTTCCCCTTGGCGCCAGGGGTACTTGATGGTGGCGTCTAAACAAGCCCGGGTTAGGTTCAAACCCCAAGATCTCCCCTGACCGTAAACCTTGGCTTCGAGACGGGTCAAGAGGCGCAAGGTTTGCGCGTTGCCTTCAAACCCACCCACGGAAGCAGCCACCTCCGCCAGAGCGTGTTCACCGTTGTGTCCAAATGGCGGATGCCCTAAATCGTGAGCCAAACAGGCGGTATCCACAATTTCCGGATCGCAACCTAAAGCTTTGCCTAGCTCGCGCCCCACTTGTGCCACTTCCAAAGAATGGGTTAAACGAGTCCGAATAAAATCATCCCCCACCGGGTGATCTAAACCCCGCCAAGGGGTTCTGACCTGGGTTTTTGCCCCCAAACGGCGTAACGCTGCCGAGTGCAATACCCGGGCACGGTCCCGTTCGAATTCGGTGCGGCTGGAGGTTTTGGATTCCTCTTGCACCATCCGTGCGGCATCCTCCGAGCTGTACCCGTTCATGCAGGCACCGTATCAGCCCCGATACCCTTGTGGGCGTGGACCAGATCAGCACTCCCCCGTCCGAACAGCGGCAGACGGTGCTCAGCGCCCATAAGATTTCTAAAGTCTTCTGGATGCGCGGCGCTAAACACCCGCTGCATGTCTTCTCCGGAGTTTCCCTCACCTTGCATGCTGGCGAGATGTTAGCCCTGGTAGGGCCCTCCGGATCCGGAAAATCTACTTTGCTGCACTGCCTGGCTGGTCTGGAGCCAGTCACGGAAGGGCATGTGGTGTTGTTGCAAACCAACCTTTCCCGCGCTTCCCGCACCACTTTGACCAATATGTTGCGGGAAGACGTAGGTCTACTGATGGTGAACCCACCGCTAGTACCCTCCCTCACAGCACTGCAAAACGTGGAACTCCCCGGTTTACTGGCCGCTCGAGCCGCCTGGTCTAACCGGGAGTTAGCGCTCCAAACCCTAGATCAATTAGGGATCCGGTCTTTGGCCAGCAAGATTCCGGACCAGTTGACGCCGCCGCAAGCTGCCCGGGTGGCGTTAGCCCGGGTGATTACCCAAAGTCCTAAAATTTGCTTCGCCGACGAGCCCACCGGGCGTTTGGGCACCGAAGATTCTGCCTTGGTAATGGAGCGGCTGCTGCGTTTGAAACAGGAAGGTTGTGCGGTGGTGTTAGCCACTCATGATCTCCACTTGGCCGCCCGCGCCGACCGGGTTATTACGGTGATCGACGGCGCCTTACGGGCCACGCTAGAACGCCCCAGTGCCGCTGAAATTTTAGCCACCTTAGTCCGCGATTCTGAGAACCTGGAGCATCCCCAATGATCCAGCTAGTTTTACGGGAAACGGTCCATAACCTGCGGCTGTGGTTAGCGGCCGGCCCATTATTAGCCTTGACCGCTGGCATGCTCACCATAGTGTTTTCTCTTAGGTCACTGGACGAGTCTTTGGCGGAAGAAGAATTGGGCCTGATGGACCAATACGATGCCACCTTGCTGGCGCTAATTTTGTTGGCCAGTTTGGGTGCCACTGCTGTTGCGGTCTACCAGGCAGCACTACGAACCCGGCGCCGTACCGGTTACATTGTGATTGGCGGACTCAACCCGTCTGGTGCCGCCGCTATGTTTACCCAGCAGGTACTGGGAATCTGTGTGGTAGCCACCGTAGTGGGCATTGCTGGTGGTTGGGCGGGAGCTCCTCAAGCTAGCCAATTCATTGCTTGGGCGTCCTCCGGCCGCAGTGATTTGACCGGGCACACCGACACCCACGCCATTGTGGGAGCCGGTG
>JAISMT010000029.1 GCA_031276585.1 Bifidobacteriaceae bacterium | reverse complement strand
GAATCAAACCCCGGACCTAGATTGGCGCTGGTGGCGGGCACGCGAACCAGCACCTGGTCCGCCACAATCCGCATATCTACAACCCGCCCTCGACCCGAATCACAGCCGATACCGCTTCTACAGCCTCTACTTGGGCTAACTGCGCCACTACGCCTTGTAGATCAGCCTCAGCTGCTTGGTGGGTCACCACCGTCAAATCAGCCCAATCGGCTCCACCGTGACCATTACCAGCGGTCTGCCGCACGGTTTCAATTGATACACCGCGTCCAGCTATCACCTCAGCTACGGCGGCTAGCACCCCCGGTTGGTCTCTGACCACCAACCGGATCTGGAACCGGGTTTGGGCTTGGCCCACAGCTAGAGGTGGTAACGCCAAGTAGGTTGATTCGCCGGGACCCAAGCTGCCTTGCACCCGGTGACGGGCCACGGTCACCAAGTCCCCCACTACCGCCGATGCCGTAGGGCGCCCACCGGCACCCCGGCCGTAAAACATTAACTCACCAGCAGCTTCGGCTTCCACGTAGATGGCGTTGAAGGCGCCGTGAACCGAAGCTAAAGGATGGGAAACCGGGATCAAAGCCGGGTGGACCCGGGCTATCACCCCTTCGGAACCTTTACGTTCCACAATGGCCAACAGCTTGATCACATGCCCGGTAGAACGGGCCGCCGCCACGTCTGCCAAAGTGATGTTGGTAATCCCTTCGCGGTAAACGTCATCGGCCGAAATCCGGGTGTGGAAAGCCAAGGAAGCCAAGATGGCGGCTTTGGAAGCGGCGTCGTAACCTTCCACATCAGCGGTGGGATCGGCCTCGGCGTAACCTAGCTCTTGAGCCTGACGCAACACGTCCTCGAAGGCCAACCCCTCACGCGTCATACGGTCCAACACATAGTTGGTGGTGCCGTTCACTATGCCCAAAATGCGGGTGATGGTGTCCCCCGCCAAAGATTCACGGACCGGACGCAGAATAGGAATGGCGCCACCTACCGCCGCTTCAAAATACAGATCCACCCCAGCTTGGGCCGCAGCCGCGTAAAGTTTGGGGCCCTGCAAACCCAACAACGCTTTGTTAGCGGTCACCACGGAAGCCCCCGCTTGAATGGCCGCCAAGATGGCAGAACCGGCCGGTTCTTGCCCCCCCATCAGCTCCACCACCACGTCAGCGCGGCGAGCCAAGGCTAAAGGATCCGCAGTCAGCAAAGCGGGATCCAAACCCGGCGCTGGAGGGACCTCGGTTGGATCTTTGACGGCCACCCCCACCAGTTCCAGGGGTGCACCCACCCGGGAGGCCAGGTCACCAGCGGATTCGAGCAGCAGCCGGACCACTTCACTGCCAACCGTGCCGCAACCCAACACAGCTACACGTACCGGCGGTACAGATGAGTTCACTTAGGACTCCTTCAATTTGGGGTTGTTCCGGTCAAGCGTACAAGTCACGGGTCAGCAAGTCTTCTGGGGTTTCCCGCCGCACCAACACTTCCGCCAAGCCGTCTTTCACCGCCACCACCGGCGGACGCGGCACCTGGTTGTAGTTAGAAGCCATGGTGTGGCAATAAGCCCCCGTCACCGGAACCGCTAACAAATCACCTTGGGTAATATCTGCCGGGAGGTATTCATCTTTCACCACCACATCCCCTGATTCGCAGTGTAGCCCCACTACACGGGCTAAAACTGGTGGCGCTTCCGAACGGCGGGAAGCCAGGGTGGCGGAATAGTCCGCGCCGTATAAAGCGGTCCGAATGTTGTCACTCATACCGCCATCCACCGAAACATAGAGACGGCTAAAACCACCCGGCAACGTGACTGACTTAACCACTCCTACCGTGTAAAGAGTCACACCAGCCGGTCCCGCAATAGCACGGCCCGGTTCTACAGTCACATGGGGGGGCTCTATTCCCTGAGCCGCGCATTCTTGTTCCAGTAGGGCCGCCATGCCCCGGGCCATATCCCGAGCCGGGAGCGGATCATGGCCCGTGGTGTAAGCCACCCCAAAACCGCCGCCCAAACCCAGCTCCGGCAACGGATGCCCCACTATTTGAGCCGCTGCAGCGCTCAAACGCACCAAGCGGGCAATCTCCTGCCGGTAGGCCTCCGTGTCAAAAATCTGCGAACCAATGTGGGAATGCAGGCCCGCCAACTCCACTCCCGGGGCTGCCACCACGCGCCGCACCCCCTCCAATACCGAACCATCCGCCATGGACAAACCAAACTTTTGGTCCTCATGGGAAGTCGCTATGTACTCATGGGTGTGGGCTTCAATCCCAATAGAACAACGCAACAAAACGGTGGCACTACTTCCCGTTGCCGTAGCCAAACGAGAAACCTGTGCAATCTCCGGCAGGGAATCAATCACAACTCGACCCACCCCAACCTCTAAAGCCCGGGACAATTCCACATCGCTCTTATTGGAACCATGAAAAGTGATCCGCTCCGGTGGCATTCCGGCCCGCAAGTTAACTTCCAGTTCCCCCCCCGAACAAACGTCCACACTCAAACCGTCCTGCACCAACCAGCGGGCTATACCCACGCTGATCAGAGCCTTAGAAGCGTAATGGACCCGGGCCCCACCCAAATGGCGGAAGGCCACCTCAAACTGATGGGCAAACTCGTGAGCACGGGCCCGGAAATCATCCTCATCCACTAGGTAAGCGGGGGTACCCACCTGTTGGGCCAACTCGTTGACGCCAATCCCACCTAAACGCAACACGCCATCGTCCGCTTTGAACACCGTACGTGGCCAAAGCGGCTGCAGCAAAGCGTTCACATCGTCAGGTACCTCTAACCAAGCCGGAGCCTGACCTTGAGCATGCAACGCACCAGCCTCATGAGTGGGCATATCACATCCTTTCCGGGGCGCTCACGCCCAATAAACGCAGGCCATTAGCGAGCACCTGCCCGGTGGCATCATTAAGCCACAAACGAGTGCGGTGAGCATCCGTGACCGGCTGATCCGCTAACGGAATTACCCGGCGCTGCTGGTCATACCACTTGTGATAGCTCGAAGCTAAACCTTCCAAATAGCGAGCTATCCGGTGCGGTTCACGCAGAGTTGCCGCCGCCACCACCACACTGGGGAAACTAGCCAAAGCCCCTAACAGGGCTGCTTCTGCCGGATGGTCCAACTCTTGCGGCGCAAACCCATCTTGACGTTGAACCCCAGCCTGAGCCGCATTACGAGCCACCGCCCGGGTGCGAGCATGCGCGTATTGAACGTAATAAACCGGGTTCTCGTTGCTCCGGGAGGCCCACAAATCCAAGTCGATTTTCACAGTGGCGTCCATGGAAGGCCGGGTCAAAGCGTAGCGAGCGGCATCCACCCCAATGGCCTCCACCAAGTCTTCCAAAGTGACCACGTTGCCGGCCCGTTTCGACATTTTGACTTCCTGGCCGCCCTTCACCAAGAACACCATTTGGCCAATCAACACTTCCACCCGGTCCGGGTCATCCCCCAACCCCGCGGCCGCTGCTTTAAGCCGGGCAATATAACCGTGGTGGTCCGCCCCC
>JAISMT010000206.1 GCA_031276585.1 Bifidobacteriaceae bacterium | reverse complement strand
AGGGGCGGGGGAATACCGTACCTAGCGCCAACAGGCTGGGTCCTATCACCGAACCGGAAGCCCCAATCCAAGTCAAACGCACTATTGCGCCGGTGCGTTTTGGCGGCGGTAGCACTTCAGAAATAGCGAAGCGTGCCTGGAGCATGGCCGCAGCTCCAGCCCCGCCCAGCACCATGCCCCCAGTGATAGCCGCTACTGAACCGTTCAGAGCGGAAACTAAAACCAAGCCAGCGCCTAAACACGCTAATGCCCAACCCACCACCAGACCGGTGCGCCGCCCCCAACGAGCGGAAAGTTCACTCAACGGTTTGGCGAACAAGGCAGCTGCAAACCAACTGGAAGCTCTAATGAATGTGGCTGCTATTGGGGAATCGGTTACATCATCCGCTAAAAGAACTCCCGCCGAGAGCCCAACCGCAGCAGCTGCTGAACCCACTAGTTGGCTAGCCAAAATAGGTACTTCGCTCCGAAGTGCGCCCCGGTGTGCCATCCAACGCCGCCTTAGAATCCCGCCTTCTGTGCTGCTGGTAGAAGCTACCACTTCCGGGGAATACGAAAACTGGGGAGGGCGGCATCGGCCTGCCAGATTGAACTTAGACAGGCCAGGCAGGAGCTTCGAACGCAGACGGGGTCTGCGCCGCGAGGAGACTTTGGGGGTGTCGTTACAATTCCCTGACATGGATATAACCATCGGAGTACGGCACGTCCCCAAGGAAATCACCCTCAACGTGGACCAGCGGGCGGAAGACATCCGCCAAATGTTGGCAGCCGCCATCGTGAACCAAGAACCCCTGATCAGCTTGACCGATAAACAGGGCCGTAGTGTGCTGATTCCTACCGCCGCGTTGGCTTATGTGGAGGTAGGTAGCAGTGAAACCCGGCGAGTGGGGTTTGGGGCGTAGACTGTCCTCCGCATTAGTACCTGGCTGACCGGCTGCAAGAAGAAACCAATACTGAGACTGTGTGATCGGCTGACTAGGTTGCTTTGCGGCTGAAGCTTTAACACTTGAGCCGAGTTTTACCCCTTACTCGGGGTCCCGCAATAAATTTGAGCGCAGCGAAAAGATTTTGGGGGGTGTCTTCGAGGCGTGGGGTGATTCGCCGCGCTCCGCGCCCCTACTGCCGACCATAGACTTATAAGGAAAACCTCACTTGAGTACTGAAAACGCTGCCAGCCCTGCGGCTGAATCTGAAACCAACATTATTACCAACCAACCCCAAAGCCCGGACGTAGCTGAACCGGCTACCACCCCCGCCCTTACTTTCGCAGATTTCGACGTGGACCCTCGTGTGGTTGAAGCGTTGGCTGAGGTGGGTATTACCCATCCTTTCCCGGTCCAGGCGCTCACCTTGCCGGTAGCGCTGGCTGGACACGACATCATCGGCCAAGCGAAAACTGGTACCGGCAAGACGTTAGGCTTCGGGATCCCGTTGTTGCAAAAGGCGGTAGGGCCCGGCGAACCGGGTTATGACCAACTACCTGACCCCGGTAAGCCGCAAGCGGTAGTGATTGTGCCTACCCGGGAACTGGCGGTACAAGTAGCTCAAGACTTGACCACGGCCGCCGCTAAACGCTCGGTGCGCATAGTACAGGTGTACGGTGGTCGCGCCTATGAACCGCAAGTTGCAGCTTTGCAGCGGGGAGCGGAAGTGGTGGTGGGTACCCCCGGTCGCATGATTGATCTGCTGAAACAAGGCCAACTTCAGTTGGGGTATGCCCGCACTGTGGTGTTGGACGAGGCCGACGAAATGTTGGACCAAGGCTTTTTGCCGGACGTAGAGCGGATTTTGGCTGCCACCCCAGACGCCCGTCACACCATGTTGTTCTCGGCCACCATGCCGGGGGCCGTAGTGGCCATGGCGCGCCGCCACATGACTCAAGCCACCCACATCCGGGCGCAGGACCCAGAGGATCAGGGCGCCACAGTGTTGAACATCAACCAAGTGGTGTACCGGGTGCATGCTTTGAACAAAGCGGAAATCATTGCCCGCATCTTGCAAGCTCGGGGTCGCGGCCGGGTGATCATTTTTGCTCGCACCAAACGCACCGCTGCCAAATTGGCGGACGAGTTAGTTTCAAGGGGTTTTGCGGCGGCTGCGATCCACGGAGATTTGGGGCAAGGAGCCCGCGAACAGGCACTGCGGGCTTTCCGTAAAGGCAAAGTGGATGTGTTGGTGGCCACCGATGTGGCTGCTCGCGGTATTGACGTAGATGATGTGACACACGTTATCAACTACCAGTGCCCGGAAGACGCCAAAATTTATTTGCACCGCACTGGTCGCACGGGCCGGGCTGGCCACAAGGGCACGGCCGTAACTTTTGTGGATTGGGATGATGTGCCTCGCTGGGGTTTGATTGACAAAACTTTAGAAATTGGGCAGTCCGAACCACCGGAAACCTACCACACGTCCGAACATCTGTACTCTGATTTAGACATCCCGCCAGAAGTGACCGGGGTTTTACCGCGAGCACAACGCACGGCCGCTGGTTTGGACGCCGAACAGTGGGAAGACCTAGGTGAAACTGGTGGGCGGAACCGGGGTAGCAGGGGCGGCCACGGCCGAGGGTCTAAGTCTGGTCCCCCCACGGATGGGCGTTCCAAAGCGCGGGCCCGGGCGCAGGGGAGTAAACGCCAAACCTCGGACGATGCCGCCGGCCCGGGTGCCAGCGATCAGGAAGGTCAGGAGCCTAAACGGGGGGAGCGCCGCCGCCGCCGGACTCGTGGGGGTAAGCCAACCCCGCATCCTACGGCGCACTGAAACGTTAGGAGAGTTGATCTCCTGGCGGAGTGTTGGCTCTTTTGGTGAGGCGCTGACTGCTGGGTAGGGTGAGCCTGCAGCCAGTCATTGACTAGACGATGGGAACGTAGGTGTAGCACTTACCTTCCTAAGGGTTTAAAGCGCTTAGCAGTCCGGCGCTACGGCGTTGAACGCCACCACGTCGGCGTCAGTGATCCGGGTGGAAGCCGAGATAGTGGGGTGCATCAAAGATTCAGGATCCTCGGTGTGACCCAAACCTAGGGCGTGCCCGAGTTCGTGGAGTACTACTAGAGCGGCCTCGTCGCGGTTATGGTCGAGGGCCTCTTCAAAGAAGGGCTGGTTGAGCAGGATCTCGGAATGGTTGATCCCAAAGGTGGTGTGGGTAGTGATGGCTAGTCCTATGGTTTCGCCGCCGGTCCCCTCGGAGCGTTGTTCAATTTCTTCGCGGCTCACAAATTCGAAGGTGATGTGCACTGCTGGTGCCGCTACCTCTGAATCTGGTTTTACGGTCATACCGGTCATTGAACTCAACAGATCCATTGATTCTGCCACCGTATCGGTCCCTCCGGGGGGTGCTTCCCCCACCACCTTCCAGGACTTTGCGCCGCAGACCAGCTGATCGCCTTGGTCAGAGAACGACTCGGCATAGGTATAGCCCTCAGGAAAGCCGTTGGCCATCACTGCCACGCCTTCCGGTAGCGGCACTGCTAACCGGTCCGGTAAGGAGGAAAACCAAACGAAGC
>JAISMT010000168.1 GCA_031276585.1 Bifidobacteriaceae bacterium | reverse complement strand
AACCCACATCTAAATAGAGGCGAGCCCCCGCAGGAGTAAACACATTAGTGCTCCGACCCCAAGCCACTACCGGGGCAAACAACTCCCGCGCCGCTGCCTCAGCAGCGCCAGCATCCAGGCTGGACTTCACTCCCGGACCGCCGGTCACCACCACCCCGTATTCGGTTTCCAGGCCAAAAATCACGGAAGGCGCTCCCAGCGTTGGAAGGCCCGGCCTGGCACTGCCCGGTCTAACCACGCCACTTCAAAGTCTGCGCCACCTGAACCCGCGGCAGCAGAACCAGCACCATCAAGCTCTCCTTTGGGGTCCAACACCGCTCGAGCCAGTGACGCCACTTGGTTCAGTTTTAGACCAGGGTGCCAGCCAGCGGCCAACGTCTTAATGGCTCCGGAAGGCGCTCCCCCCAATACGGCCCAAGGCGATTCGTCGCTAACCGTACCGTCATAAGTAACGTGAAAAACGGCATCGTCTTGCTGTTCTGCCCCTACCTGGGCCACCGCCAACTCCACTTCTAGTGGTTTAGCGTCCGTAGTGAAAGCCGCAGAAATAGTCTGGGCATAGGCACCAGCCAAACCCCGAGCCGTCACGTCTGCCCGGTCGTATGAGTAACCACGCAGGTCCGCGTAACGAATCCCGGCAACTCGCAGAGCCTCAAACTCGGACCATTTACCCACCGCAGCGAAAGCAATTTGGTCATAAATCTCGCTTAATTTACGTAGCGCCCGCGAGGAATTGCGGGCCGCCAGGAGCACACCATCAGCTGCTGAAATCACTACAGCAGGGCGGCCGCGGTGCGCTCCCCGGCGCGCAAAATCAGCCCGGTCCTTTATGAGCTGTTCCGGCGGCACATAGTACGGTACGGTCACGCGGCACCTCCCAGAATCCGGGCCAGTTCGGAATCCGGAACTCGGGTATAACCGTGTTGATCCACCCGAGCTACCACCGGATAGATCTCCCGGGCCCGGTCCACGCCACCAGTGCCAGTGTCTTCCTCGGCGGCATCCATCAATGCGGTCAAGGCCGTACGAATAGCAGCCGTGGCCCGGGCAGTTGGTTTATACAGTTTCTTTAACGACCCTTTGGCGTGAATAGCGCCAGATCCGATAGCTGCAAAGTGACGTTCCTCATAGCTGCCACCAGTGACGTCAAAGGAATAAATGTGCGGTGTTTGGTCCCAGCCAGCCAACAATGGCACCACCGGCAGCCCTTTCAAAGCCAAGTCCAACTGGGAACGCATCATGGTGGCTAAACGGTTAGCTTTACCCCGTAAAGACAACGGGGCACCTTCTATCTTCTCGTAGTGTTCCAACTCCAGTTGGTACAACCGCACCAATTGCAACGCCAAGCCCGCTACTCCAGCTAAACCTATGGCAGTGGTAGCGTCCGCTGGATACACTTTTTCAATATCCCGGCTCGCAATCTGGTGGCCTTGAGTAGCGCGGCGGTCCCCCGCCATCACCACACCCTCGCGGTAGGTTAACGCCACCACCGTGGTGGCGGTAAGGCTAGCTGGCGCCGAACCGTCAGACCCGGATACTGCTGTGAGCTGTAACGCTGGACTGGCAGGTTCCTGAACACGCAGAAATTCCAAAAACGAATTCCCGGGGGCAAAATAGCTGCCCGGAAGGCCACTCATTGTCCACCTTTCTGCACAAAACCTTGGACAAAAGCCTCCGCGGAATCTTCTAGCACCTGGTCAATCTGGTCCAACACTTCATCAATTATTTGAGTCTGACTAAGCGGCGCGGCCGTTAGAGGGGCCACAGGTTGGTCCTCCTCAGTACGGGGGGGAAGGTCAGACCGGCGGATTTGCTCCATGGTGTGACAGTCTAAAGGTCAAGCACCGATGGTGAGTTCTTTAGCTGTGTCATATTGCTCTTCCGCATGGTCAGTAGATTCAGCCTCAAAAAGTTAGAGGCCGGGCGTACCGGGTCTAGCCGAAGTAAAATGCATGTTTCTAGAAAACCGCTGAGTCAGCTTATTTCTCAGACCTCAAACCGGGCTCGCTTCCTGCGTTTCCCCAGACCACCCGCCTAATACCGCGAGCGAACACAAGCGTAAAACACGGTTGACGTTCCCGTTCCAGAATTGCCAACCGCTCGGATTGGACTGCCGTTTTGGGTACCCTAGTTCAACGTTCACCCGTGTTGGGGCAGTGTTTAGCCCGGATGCGGGTAAGACTGCCGAGAAAGTTACGGGGCGCATCTAAGGTGACGGTCCGGAAACTCAAACTGGAAGAGGGTAGACGACAGCCATGACGATCAAGAAAATTACACGAATCGGGATTTTAATAGGCGCGGCAATGGTGCTCGGGTTGGCCGGGTGTGGCGATGGAATCGCTGGTGATTCCAGTAACAAATCAAAAGAGGGCCAAAGTGGGCCCATCAAATTAGGAATGTTAGCTCCGCTCTCGGGCTCGGAAGCAGCATTCGGTCCCTACTTGGAAAACGGGGCCAAACTGGCCCTGAAAGAAATAAACGACGCTGGTGGTGTGTTGGGTCGCCAACTCGAACTAGTAGTGGAGGATGACGCTTGTGACCCCACTTCCGCTGCTGCTGGCGCTAACAAGCTGGTTACCCAAGGCATAATCGCCTCAGTGGGGGGCTATTGCTCCGGTGCCACCATTCCTACCGTAGATATTTTTGCTGACGCCAAGATTCCTATGGTGATTCCCGCCGCTAATGCCAATGACTTGGTAGGTGTTAGTCCCTTCACTTTCCTCATCAACGGCACCGGCACCCAGCAAGCTGGCACCGTTCTGACTTTCGCCAAACATGAAGGTCTAACCAAAGCCGCGGTGTTGGATGACAACTCGGCTTATGCCAAGGACCTCGCCAACTCGTTCTCGGAGCAGGCCAAAGCTGATGGTGGCGTAGAAATTGTGCTCCAAGAATCAGTCAATCCGGACGAATCGGACTACTCCCCCAACGTCAATAATGTGATCAAATCCGCCCCCGATCTAGTGTTTTGGGCTGGTTACTACCAGGAAGGCGGGCTTATCACCAAGCAGTTACGGGCAGCCGGTTACACCGGGAAGATCCTGGTAGGAGACGGATCCGTAGACGCTCAATTTGCCCAGATTGCTGGAGCCGATGCCGCCAAAGGCCTGTTGGGTGTCTTCACCCAGACTCCAGACATGTTAACTGGACAAGATGAATGGTTAGCAGATTATGAGGAGCTCGCGGGCTCTGCCCCCGGCCCTTACTCCACTCAGGCTTATGACGCGGTGCGGGTAGTGGCTGAAGCCATCAAGAAAGCTGATTCCACGGATGGCGATGCCTTAGTCAAAGCCTTGGAAGAATTGGACGGTTTTGAGTTGTTCTCCGGTCCGCTCAAGTTCACGTCTGAACATACTTTGTCCTCTGGCGGGTTTGTGATCGTGGAAACAGCAGACAGCGGAGAATTCAAGCTGAAGGTCAACCCAGCTACCGATTACTGATCACGGTCCGGATAGGCCAGCTGGAGACATGTCACAACTGCTGACGGAAGTACCACAAGTAGTCTGGGATGGCCTCTTTGTGGGGGCGTTTTATGCCCTGGTGGCTTTGGGCTATTCCATGGTTTACGGAGTAATCAAGCTCCTGAACTTTGCCCACGGTGACATCTACATGGTGGGAGCTTTTGTGGCCTACTTCATTCTGGGTGGGCTCACCGGTCTACCGGCGGAAGTTTCCCTGGTAGCGCTATTAGCGGTGTTGGTAGCCACCATGGCTATAACCGGCACCATGGGTGTGGTGATTGAACGGATTGCTTACCGTCCGCTCCGGGGTGGGCCCCGCCTCACGGTGCTGATTACTGCCGTGGGCGTGTCCTTCACCTTGGAGTATGCGGTGGCCTACTTTATCTCGGCTGATCCCAGGGTGTTTCCAGCTCAGTTCCAACTGGCCTCTACAAATACGCTGCACTTCCTGGGCGCCCGCATCACCCTGCCGCAAAGTGTGCTCGTAGTGGTGGCGGGCGCCCTCATGGTGTTGTTGCAACGTTATGTGATGCATTCGCGGGACGGGCGAGCTATGCGGGCGGTGGCTTTAGACCCGGAAGCCACCAAACTGATGGGCGTAAATGTGGATGCTGTGATCTCCAAGACCTTCTTTATTGGCTCCGCATTAGCCGGGGCCGCGGGGGTGATGGCCGGGGCCTACTCCGGAAAAATCGATTTCATGAAGGGTTTCATCATCGGTTTGAAAGCCTTAACTGCAGCAGGTATTGGCGGCATCGGCTCTCTATACGGAGCCATGCT
>JAISMT010000050.1 GCA_031276585.1 Bifidobacteriaceae bacterium | reverse complement strand
TCGGCTGCCCTGACCTGGACTTGGGATGGGAAAGACGCCAACGGGCGGGATGTGGCTGGGGGTGCAAACACGCCCCGCCTCACAGTGCAGTTGCAGCAAACCAACCAATATCACCTGTTGTTAGGAGACGTGGAAGAACTAGTAGGTGGGGCGCAAGTAATTCAATTGGCGGGCTACCAAACCTCTAAGAACGGTGGTGTGCCGGTGAAACCTAAAGTGCATTGGGATGATTCCCAGGTAGAGCAATATCTACCACAAGGTCCTCACTCCCAAACCGCGCTCACCACGGAACCTAAGCTGGTACGTACCCCTGAGGGTGGCATCGCCCAAAGCGGTCCAGTGCATGGCTGGAACGATACTTACAGCACCAACGGGGTTTCCGGATGGGGCAACAATGCGGTGATCTCATTGGATCTAGCTGACGACATCTCTGGTGACGTCAACCTTCAACTGGTGCGTAACCTAAAGAACCGTCACTTGGAGATAGTGACCAAAACAGGCCAACTAGCGGCCCCCGCTGCCGGGGCGCGGCGAGCCACCTACCAGGTGACGGTCAAAAACACCGGTAATGAGGCCTTCACCGCTGGGGCTTTAGCTCAGGTGGTTGACACCCTACCGTTGCATATGTCGGATTGGCGTTGGGAAGGGACCAGCTTCGACGCTGGCACTAGTGCCTCGGCCGCATCCGGCAACTTTGCGGCTGGCAAGCTGACCTGGAAAGCTCCGCTGCGGGCCGGTGAGACCGCGATAATTCGCTACAGTGGCCGAGTGGATCCGGGGTTCTCGGCCTCCCGAATCAACACTGTAACCACCGCCAACTGCCCGCCGGTGGTGGAAGATCAAAAGAACATCACGGTCTCTACCTGTGAATCTGCGCCACAGAAACATGAACTCAAGGTTCCGGGGCTCTCCGTTGCCAAGACCGTTGAGACCACCGGATTGCATCAAAAAGGCAACCAAGCGCATTACACCGTGCAACTAACCAACGTAGGTCAAGCTGCTTATACCGTGGCTGATCCGGCCCGGGTAACGGATGACCTAAGCGGGGTGCTGGACGATTCGGTGCTAGATCCGGCCTCTTTACGACCGGCCGGAGCAGTTTGGGACCCCAAGACTAAAACCATTGTTTGGTCTGGTCCCCTCGCGGTAGGAGCCACCCAAACCATTACCTACACCGTGGCTTACGCGCCGGGTGATTCCAACTTGCTGCTGGAAAATGCGGCCTCAATTTATCCCGAGGACGTGTTGGATGTGACACCCGGTGTCAAAGCTCAGACCTCAACTCCAGGAAGCGATCTGCATGTTTCCAAAGCAGCCGACGTGAAAAAAACCGCCGTGGGTGGCACTGTCAAATACACCATCACCTTAAATAATCAACGCGGGCGAACTGCTGCCCCCGTGGTTTGGACCGATGACCTAACCGGAGTGTTGGATGATGCCCAGTTGCAGGACACTCCCGTGGTGGAAGGGTCCGGAGTAACGGTTAACCAGAACGGGAAAAAGTTGGTCTTAGGCGGGCAGGTAGCGTCCGGTGCGGTGGTCAAAGTGGTGTATTCAGTCAAAGTGGCAGCTCAAGGCGGAGACCGTGTGTTACGTAACGTGTTGCAAGGAGAATGCGCTGCCGGTTCCTGTCCACAACCTACCGAATGCCGGGAAGACAACCCCCTAAGCACCTGCACTCCCGTGATCAGCTACCGCGTCGAGAAAACCGCTACCGGGCAAGCGGCCGGGCGGGCACCGCGTGCCGGTGAAGCCGTCACGTATCGGCTTACGTTTACTAACACTGGTGGGGGAGTGGCTTCAGTTTCCAAAATTGACGACCTGACCGGAGTGCTAGATGATGCGGTTTTAGAGGAAATAGACCGCAACATGGCCGGACCTTTGCAAGCCGAGTGGCAGCAGCCCCAGTTGAAAATTAGCGGCGAACTGCCGGTAGGAGGCCGGGTCGAGCTTTCCTACCGGGTAAGAGTCAAACCGGCAGAAGAACGTGGGGACCACGAGCTAGTGAACGTGGTGACCAAGGATGGGCCCACCACGCGGACCCCGGTAGGCGAACTGAAACTAATCAAAACGGTAGAGCCCAAACGGACTCGGCCAGGCGAAGTAGTTCGGTACACCTTGAGTTTGAAAGCCACCGGGAAGGTAGTAGTTCCGGTGGAGCTACGAGACAACCTGACGTATGTATTGGACGATGCCGTGATGGTGGTCCTGCCGGTCAGCAACAACCCAGCGGTGAAAGCTCTCTACGAACCGGGCGTAAGCGCCATCACCATAGAAGGTAAATTGGAACCGGGGGCTGAAACGCTGGTCACTTACGCGGTACAGGTTAAACCCAAAGAACAGTTGCAGGACCTAGTTTTAGCCAACGTGGTGTTGGAACCCTCAGCCGCACCCCTGTCTGACGAAGGCTCACCCGATTGTTCCACTTTGCCACCCGGTCAATGCACCCAAACTCCGGTGGATGTGCCGGCCGAAACTGCACCAGCTGCCTTACCCATTACCGGGTCTGGAGCGATGCTCTGGGCGGGGTTAGGGGCTGGAATCCTGCTGACTGCTGGTGGGTTGCTCTGGGGCCGGTCCCGTTGGAGGATCCGGCGGTTAGCGGACCCGTTCAACCGGTGACCTGAAGAAATGTTTCTTGCGGGACCGGCTTGGGGTAGGCCGGTCCCGCAAGGGTGGGTGGAGGAAAAACACTGCTCCGAATAAGAAAAAATCAGCTCGAACGGCACAGTTTCTGATATCTAGTGGCCCAGGGGTCTGAGCTTACGGAACTATGGTGTTGGCTGGTTTGCGCAATCCCCGAACCAGATAGGGCAACGTAGTGCCTGTCACTAGAACCATGCCGAAAGCGGTCACCCCTAAAGGAGCCTGCCATACCAGCGGGTCGAAGCCTAAAGTAGTACCCCAGCCTGGAGACG
>JAISMT010000143.1 GCA_031276585.1 Bifidobacteriaceae bacterium | reverse complement strand
CCGGGCGGCCGAGGCCGCCCGACAAGCGGGAGCAGCCCGAGTGGTAAAGCAGCTTGGTGCCGCACCGGAGGTGCCACTGGATGTGGCCTATTATCGCCAAACCACCGAGTTCACGTGTGGTCCGGTGGCTTTGATGATGGGACTAGCAGAGCTAGGGTTGGCGGCCGCGCCCAGCCTGGCCGAGGAGTTGCAGATTTGGCGCGAGGCCACCACGATCCTGGCAACCGACCCACATGGGTTGGCGTTGGCGGCGGTACGGCGCGGCGCTCGCGCTGAGGTAGTCACCAGTGCCGCAAGCGTATTGGTCCTCAGCAACCCGCTGGCGGTGACAGACCGCAACGCGGCACTGTTCCTGGAACGGTCTTACCGGAGTGAAGCGGTTGCCGCTGGGATTCCTTCCCAGGTGCGCCAGTTCGAGGTAGCCGAGGTTGCCCAGCGGGTTAGTGCTGGTCAGGTGTTGATTTTGTTGATTGATGAACTGGAGATGCATGGTGAAGCCTGCCCGCATTGGGTGGCAGTGACGGCGTTCGAGGACGGCGTGGCCCGTTTGGAGGACCCGTGGACCGATGCCCACTTCGGTGAGACCTGGGTGGACGCGCATCGGCTAGCGGTCCGCCCGGCGGATCTAGCTGCGTTGATGTGGACTGGTAACCCTCCCGTGCAGGCGTTTGTGGCCCTGAGCCGCTAGAAACATTCCCTAAATGTGGGGACCCCGAGTAAGGAAAAAGTCGGCTCAAGTGTCAAAATTTCAGACCCCTAGTGGGGTTAACAGGGTTAGCGGTTTAGAGGTGAGCCGTGTAGGTGACTTCGGCATGGTGGTGCAGACAAGGCGCCGCAATTGAACGAACAGGCGCCGCAGATCTGATAATGTGATATCACATTGCTATCTGAAAAGGAGGCGCGAAATGTCCGCACCCAACCCATCACCGTCCCACCAGAGGTCCCCGAATCTGGGCCACAGCGCAACGGTCCGCTCTACGGACCCCGCCGCCAACCATCCCGCCACCGCAAGCGCTGCGGTCGCCATCGGCGAACGACCAGCCCGAACCGTACCCGGGCTGGTGGGTGTGATCCTGATACTGGCCTTGTTAGCTGTATCGACTTGGCTGTTCGTGATTGCCCTTGATCTGGACCCAGAGAATCCTGAGCCCCTGCCGCTGATGGCTGCGATTGTGGTCCTAGTGTTGGCGGCTCTAATGCTCACGGGGTTAGACGTGGTCCAACCGGGAACCACCAAAGTGGTGGTGTTCTTCGGTTCTTACCTTGGCACGGTTCGCCAACCCGGCTTCTGGCTGGTACTACCGCTTTCGAATCGCAAGCGGGTCTCGGTGCGAGTCCACAACTTCGAGACCAACGAGTTGAAAGTCAACGATGCTGATGGCACTCCCGTCAACGTGGCCGCCATCGTAGTGTGGCGAGTAGCAGACACCGGGAAAGCCAGCTTCGAGGTGGAAAACTACGAAGAGTTCATTGCAGTCCAATCCGAGGCCGCCTTGCGCCACGTGGTGATGTCCCACCCCTATGACGGCCCCGATGACGAGGTAACCCTACGTGGTTCCACTGATGGTGTTTCCGCAGCGTTGGCCGGGGAAGTCGCTAACCGAGTGGAAGCTGCGGGGTTAGAAATCATAGAGGTCCGCATCTCTAAACTGGCCTATGCACCCGAGATTGCTGAAGCCATGCTGCGCCGCCAACAAGCAGGTGCCATTATTGCTGCGCGCGAGAGGATTGTGGAAGGAGCCGTCAGCGTGGTTCATGCAGCTTTACAGCAACTGGAAGGAGATGGCACCGTGCATTTAGACGATGAACGCCGCGCCGCTATGGTCTCCAACCTACTGGTGGTGTTGACCAGTGACCAGCAGGTTAATCCCGTAATCAACACCGGTAGCCTTTACACCTGATGGTTGGGGAGCCGCCGGACCGTAAGCCGGTTCTGTTGCGTTTGAACGCGCCGGTTTATGACGCGGTAGCGCGGTGGGCTCGGGATGATCTGCGTTCGGTTAACGCTCAGATTGAATTTCTATTGCGGCGGGCCTTGGAAACCGCTGGGCGGGCGCCAGCTGATCCGGGGCCGTTGCCGCGCCGGGGCCGCCCGCCCGGGTCTGGCTCTGGGGCTGGGCCTGGATCTAGCCCTGGGCTCACGAGCGATAGTGGTGGGGCAGTTGGTTCCGATGCCCAGTAGTTCACCCGCCCAATAGTTCCGCTGGTTATCAGGTACGCGCAGTGGGTGAGCCCGCAGCTCTGACTACCATGGGTGGATGCGGGTGTTATTAGCAGGAGCATCAGGTCTGGTGGGGCGGGCGTTAGTCGGTTTGTTGCAGCAGGCGGGGGATGAGGTCCGGACTTTAGTACGGCATCCTTCTGCCTCAGGTGACCGCTACGTTTGGACGGGCCGCCCGCATTCGGTTCCGCCCGCCGCCATCAGCTGGGCCGATGCCGTGGTTTCGCTCAACGGCGCACCTTTAGCCCGCTTGCCTTGGACTAAGGCTTATCGGCAAGTCATCATGGATTCGCGCGTAGCGGCAACAACGGCACTGACTCAAGCCATTCAAGCCGCTGATATTCCGCCCCAAGTGTGGGTTAGTGCCTCTGCCACTGGGTTTTATGGTCCGCACGGTACGGTGGACGAGCCGTTTACAGAGCGGTCCCCTTCCGGGACGGGCTTCTTGGCGGGGGTGACCCGAGCCTGGGAAGCCGCCGCCCTTCCCGCTGCGGAGTCCACGCGAGTGGTGCGGGCTCGCACCGGTTTGGTGTTAGCCGCCGATGGCGCCCTGAAGCCTTTATTCACAACGGCTCGCTTGGGTTTGGGTGGTGCTATGGGGACGGGCCAGCAGCATTGGCCCTGGATCTCCTTGCGTGATGAGTCCCGGGCGTTGCGTTTCGCTTTGAACTGCACTGACTTAGAAGGTCCCGTCAATTTGGTGGGCCCCACCTTGGCCACCGCTGGTCAGGTTAGCCGCGATCTAGCAGCGGTACTGCACCGGCCCCATTGGTTCCGGGTACCGGCTGGCGTGTTGCGTACCGCTATGGGACCCGCTGCTGACGAACTGATCTTGGCTTCCCAACCGGTCCGCCCGCTTCGGTTGTTGGAGACAGGCTTTGAGTTCAAAGACCAAACGCCTCGCGGCGCGCTGCAGCAGTCTGTGAGAGGGGTTGGTGCGCTGTGAAGTGGGTTAAATGTGGTTTTCCGGTGGTGGTGGGGTTGGTTTTGTTGCTTGGTGGGTGTACTGGATCGGCGAGTGACCCGGTTTCTAAGCCTTCGGGGAGTGCCTCTGCGAGCGTGGGTACTAAGGGTGATATTCCTTTTGCTAAGGGTTTTATCTCCTCGCCTGTTGAGTTGCCGTTTTATCGTTATTTTGAGGCAGCCGATGCGGCGTATGAGGTGGTGAGCGATTCTCCTTCTGAGACTGAACGGATGGCTGAGTCTGCGGAGTTTGAAGAGTCAGTGGCGGAGTGTATGAAGCAGCGGGGGTTTACGTATTATCCGATTCCTCCGGAACCATTCCCGGAACTTGAAGAAGACTATAGTCGGCATAAAGATCTATTGATTCCTTGGTTACCGGATTCGTTGGCTGAGGTGGAGCGGGTGGGTTACGGGATTACTCCGCCGGAAGAGTATTCGGATGAGGATGTGGTGTTGATTCCGGAGGTGGTGAAGAATGAAGAGTATAGGAGTGAGCTTTCAGCGTCAGCTCAACAAGAGTATGATTTGGCGTTGCTGGGCAGGTCTTATGATTATGTTGAAGGTATGGTTGATCCGGAGGCTGAAGCCAATAGTTGTACTGGACGGGCGCTAGCAAGTGCGCCCCCGGAGGTGGCGGTTGATACCGAGTCGGCGTGGTGGAATATTACCGAACCCCTGGATGCTATTAGTCAAGCGATGAAGGTAGAGTATACGCTTAATGAGCAAGGTGTACCGGAAACGATTATGGGGACTTATGCGGTGGAAAGAGACCCTAAATTTGTCGAATTAGAAGTCGGGTATGCGGAGTGCGTGAAATCCAAGGCAACGGGGTGGGATGCTAGTAGGGTTAACGGGATTAGAATGATGGAGAGTATTGCGATGTCTACTGCGCCGGATGGGTCACAGTGGGAATGGCCTCCGGAAGGTAAAGTAGTTGATACTACTGATGTTCCACCGGAATACTCATATTTGATGGGGTCGCAGGCCGAACGGGATATTGCGGTGGTGGATTTCAAATGTCGTCAGGAAACGGATTACGT
>JAISMT010000137.1 GCA_031276585.1 Bifidobacteriaceae bacterium | reverse complement strand
GCGTTTGCAGCTAAGCGCTCCCCGTTAAGTCAGCCACCTGTGCAATAGTGAAGGTCCGGCCACAGCCAAACGTCACGAGTCCGGTCAGCGGATCAATCTGGTATTCGTTTGTATCTGGTTCGTGGTTCCACAAAGCGGAAATCACCAGTTCAGACGCAGCAGCTGAAAACGATTTACCCTGCTCTCTCGCCAGCGCTTTTACGTGAACGTAAACCCCTTACCCTGCTCTCTCGCCAGCACTTTTACGTGAACATATACCCCTTACCCTGCTCTCTCGCCAGCGCTTTTACGTGAACGTAAACCCCTTACCCTGCTCTTTCGCCAGCGCTTTTACGTGAACGTAAACCCCAGACAGGAGGTTCACCGCAACACGGACTGCCAACGTGGTAATCCCGCCGGTGCATTGACAGGACCAGGGCCGAGAGGTAACCTCTTGAATAAGTCGAAACGTTTCGACCTATTAGAAGTAGGCACAGACAGCGGCAGAAGCCAGTAGACGGCCCCGCCGCCAAACACCGGCCCAAACTCACACGTTCAAAGGAGAACCAATTACCAACAGGCGCCACCCACCACGGCCAAACCGGCCATTCCAACTGGCGGGCACACGCCATCGGACATCTGAAACTAGCCCACTACCCGTCACTACCCAACCAAACCACACCAATTCAAGCCCCAGCTCACAACGGAAGGAGTCCACTCATGGCCACCATGCAAGCCGTCTACCTACCCGGAGGCTCACGCGTCCTGATCAAGTCAGTCCCTAAACCCCAACCCGGGCCGGGACAGGCCTTGCTCAAAATGCGCGCTTCCACCATTTGTGGTTCCGACGTGCGTGCCATCTACCGTGAGCACTTAGGCGAAGGCCCCGAGGCCTACCAAAACGTGATAGCCGGGCACGAACCTGCTGGTGAAATAGTGGAAGTGGGCCCTGGCGTAAACCCAGACCGAATAGGGGAACGCTGCGTGGTCTACCACATTTCAGGCTGTGGCGTGTGCGTGGACTGCCGTTCCGGTTACCAGATCTCCTGCACTGGACCCACCCGGCGAGCCTACGGCTGGCAACGCGATGGCGGCCACAGCGAATACCTCCTGACAGACGTACGGGATTTGGTCACGCTACCCCCCGAGCTCAGCTTTGTGGACGGAGCCTGTGTAGCCTGTGGTTTCGGTACCGCCTATGAAGCCCTAGTACAAGGGGAAGTCTCAGGACGCGATGACGTGGTGGTGACCGGGCTGGGTCCAGTGGGGCTAGCCCTCGGCTTGATGGCACGCAAAATGGGTGCCACCAAAGTGGTGGGCCTAGATGTAGTGCCCGCTCGCCGTCAAAGAGCCCTTGAGCTAGGCGCTGTGACCGATGTTGCAGATTCCACCGACCCCACCATTGGAGCTCAACAAGTCGCCGCTATTCTGGGGCGCCCAGACGCCAACGTTTGCATCGACGCCTCCGGACATCCCGCAGCCCAAAAACTGGCCCTCAACCTGACCGCCCGCTGGGGCCGCTGTGTCCTAGTGGGTGAGGGAGGCGAATTCTCCATTGACGCCAGCCCAGAGTTGATTCACCGTTGTATTCGCTTGATTGGATCCTGGGTCACCTCCACGGTACGCATGGCGGAACTGCTAGAACGCTTGGTACGTTGGGACCTACACCCCGCGATGGTGGTTTCGCACCAGTTGAGTATTGACCAAGCGGCAGAGGCCTATCAGTTGGCTGATGCCGGGTTAGCCGGCAAGGTAGCCCTAGTCCAGTAAGTGGTCCGGAAAGCATTACCGCGGCTAGCTGATGAGGCGGTGCCAAAATAGCCGGACAGAAAAACTGGGCGAACAACGTTACGGTAGGTGGCCTGATTTCTGGGACCGTAATCTAAGTAAAATCGTATCGAGTTTGATCGAACGTAAATGAGCCGAGCGTAAATTGGCTGGACGTAAATCAGCCGGGCAATATCAAGGGATGGTTGGGATGTCTGCGAAATTAGCGGTGGAATTGTTTGAACGCCAGTTTGGCGGCAGTCCAGATGGGGTGTGGGCAGCTCCGGGCCGGGTGAACCTGATTGGTGAACACACCGACTACAACGCTGGGCTGGTGCTGCCCATCGCTTTACCGCAATGCACTTATGTGGCAGCCCGGCCGCGCTCTGATTCCTTGGTGCGGTTAGCCTCACAAGGTTGGGACGGCACAGCAGAGATAGAATTGGGGCAAATTGTTCCTGGTAACCCCAGCTCTTGGGCCCGTTACCCCGCCGGCGTGTTGTGGGCGTTGCAGCAGGCAGGCTACCCAGTTTCAGGTTTGGAGGCAGCTTTTGTTTCCGAGGTGCCCACCGGGGCGGGGCTTAGTAGTTCGGCTGCTATTGAAGGGGCCGTCGCGGTGGCGGCATCGGACTTATTTGGTTTGAGGTTAGCGGACGATGACGCCGGGCGGTCTACCCTGGCAGATTTGTGCCGCCAAGCGGAAAATGAGATCGCGTTGGCTCCCACCGGCGGGATGGACCAAGCCGCCGCTTTACGCAGCCGAGCTGGGTTTGCGTTGTATCTGGACTGCCGCGATAACTCGGTTGCTCACGTACCCTTTGACCCCGCTGGCCACGTGGTTTTGGTAATCAACACTCGTGTTAAACATCAGCTGGGTGACGGCCAATACGGGGCTCGCCGGGATGATTGCGCCCAAGTTTGCGCTCTGTTTGGGCTGCCTGATTTACGAGACATTGACTTCCCGCAACTAGACGACGCTTTAGCTGCCTTGCCCGCCCACCCTAGCCGTTTGCGGCGCCGCGTGAAACATGTAGTAACGGAAATTGAACGGGTACGTTTAGCGGCGCAAGCCTTAAGCCAAGGCGACTTGGTGGAATTAGGACAACTGTGGAATAAGTCCCATCAATCCATGCGCGATGATTACGAGATTTCTAGCCCGGAACTAGATACCGCAGTAGAAGCAACCCGAAAAGCGGGGGCCCTGGGAGCGCGTATGACTGGCGGTGGATTTGGCGGTTCAGCCATAGCGTTAATTCCGGAGGAAGCGGTTAGCTCCGCCCAAGCAGCTGTCACGCTGGCCTTCGCTCGGGCGGGGTACTACCAAGCCCCGGAGTTCCTTACTGCGATCCCTTCCGGTGGGGCCACCAAAATTGACAACCGAAGGGACACCGAGCTGTGATCCAGCAGCCCAACGAAGGTGAAAGGAATGGGAGTGGCCTAGCACCTGCCACTTATAAAGACATCCAGCGCATGACTGGCCTATCTTTATCAACCATTTCACGCTACTTCAACGCCTTACCAGTGCGGGCCGCTAACGCGGAAGCCATTGAAGCGGCGGCTTCTAAGCTCCACTTCCGCACTAACAGTTTCGCTAAATCGTTGCGCACCCGTAAGTCCATGACCATTGGGGTGTTACTGCCAGACCTGGTTAACGTGTTCCATTCCACCATCGTGGCGGAGATAATCCGTTCACCGGCGTTAAGCGAGCACGGCGTACTGGTTTCCACGTACGGGACCAGCATGGCTAGCTTAGAACGAGCAGTAAATTTTTTGGCTAGCAAAATGGTAGACGGTCTAATCATGGTGCCGCCGGGAGGCAACGGCTGGCCGGCTGCATTGAACGTGGAACACCCCAACTTGCCCATAGTGGTCTTGGATCGCTTGGATAAGCACCCGTTAGACCATGTGGTGGTAAATAACCAACAGGCTGGGACTGATGTAGCCGATCTCCTGGTAGACCACGGACATCGGGAGATCGCTGTTATTGGCGGCCCCAATGACATCTCCTCGCTGCGAGACA
>JAISMT010000093.1 GCA_031276585.1 Bifidobacteriaceae bacterium | reverse complement strand
TAACAGGTGCCCCTCACCGCAACCCAAATCCAATACCCGTTGCACACCAGATTGGCGTAACCGCTCTACCAACGCATCCCGGCGTTGTACCACCAACCGGGGTGTCCCCTGCGGCACCTCAGCTGGGTCGGAATCTGGTGGCTGATCCTCTAGAAGCCGAGCGGCGGCATCGGCCACATAACTACCCTGATGCGCCAGGTAACGTTCCGTGACTAACTGGCGGGCCGGATGGTTTCCTAACCAGGTTTCAGCGTGACGTAACAACTTATCTACCTCAGTTGGCCCCACCCAATAGTGTTTAGCGTTGTCCAGCACCGGCAACAAAACATATAAGTGGGATAAGGCGGCTTGCAGCGTGTTGTTACCGGTCAATTTAGTGGGCACAATTTGGGGTGCTTGCGGGTTGGTGCGGGTCTCTACCGCCCACCCTAGAGGCTCAAACAAGTCATGTACTAACTTGGCTCCACCATGGGACCTGACCGCAGGCACAGCAATGCTCAAAGGACGCACTTGTGCTGCCCTACCGGGAGAATCGGCCGGTTCTTGGCCTTTCAGTGCCGAGCTGAAAACTCGTCCCAGCGCCACCGCCAACAGTGATGAAGCAGCATAGGCCCGGTCATTAATGAAGTGACCTAACTCAAAACCGTTGATTTTGAACTTGTGCGACTTAGCTAAAGCAGCCGAATCAACCTCGACCAATAGAGCTACTTGCATACCGGATGCATCAACTCGGGGATACCAAACTGTGGCCCGGCCCACCGGTAAGTTGAAGGTCTGTACCCGGTCCGGGTGTTTGAAGAGGAGATAGCTCAAGTCAGTACCAGGTGAACTGACTGTCAAAAACACCGCCCCAGCCTAACCGAAGCCCACCGCCAAACCGACTATCCCACTACTTGGCCCTGCTCCAGATGAACCACTTGATCAGCGGCGGCCTCCACCAGGTCTAAGTCATGGGTGGCCACTATAACGGTCCGCCCAACGCTCGCCAGTTTGCGTAAGGCCTGGGCCACATTTTGCATCTGCATCCAATCCAGACCGGAAGTGGGCTCGTCCAACACGATCATTTCCCGCCCGCTAGCCAGGGCTGCCGCCACTGCTACACGCTGTTTTTGCCCGGAAGAAAGCGCCAAAGGATGGCGGTCTGCCACTGCCATCAAATCTAGATCCGCCAAAATTTCCGCCACCGCATCTTCCGGTGGGGTATCAATGACAGCGACACCTCGACCGTGCCTTCTTCCTACGGAGCGTTGCCGCCCCCTTTTACCCCGACCCAGATCCAATGCCAAAGCAACTTCTTCTCGCACTGATTCGGTAAATAACTGCAAATTGACGTCCTGTAACACCAAGAACACTCGGCGACGGCGTTCGGCTTGGCTCCAGACCCGGCCCGCCACCAATAGTTGGCCGGGGTCCCGCCGCAAACCAGCCAACCAGTGAGCAAAGGTGGTTTTACCTGCCCCGTTAGCTCCTAGCAACGCGGTTACCTGCCCTTGAGCTACTTGCAGTTGAGCCATTTGTACCGCCGGAGGGTTATCTTGGGTTACAGAGATGCCCGGAATTCGCTGGCTGCGGTGCCGGCAAACCAGTCGCGATATTTCTATTACAGCATCAGGTAAATTCCCAGACGGTAATGCTGGTGGTTTACCGCCAGCGGTTCGCAGACCTAACGAATGCAGGTAGTCCGAGCTGAAACCACGGAATTCAGCACCAGACCACATCGCGTGCACCCGGCCACCTTCTAAGACCATTACCCGGTCCGCTAATTCCCGCAAATATCCCAACCGGTGTTCAGCTACCACCACGCTGGCGCCGCTGGCTTTCCACTGAGCCATGATTGCTCGCAGCTGTTCAGTAGAGGCCTGGTCCAGGTTGGCAGAAGGTTCATCTAGCACATAGATACTAGGTTTCACCGCTGCCACTGAAGCGCAAGCCAACCGTTGTTTTTCGCCACCAGAAAGAGCAAATACTGAGCGCCCACGCAGCTTCTCTAAAGCAAATTGTTCTGTGGCGTGGTTCACTCGTTCCCAGATTTCGCTGGTAGGTAACCCTAGGTTTTCAGCTCCGAATGCGATTTCCGAGACCACATCGGTAGTGAAGAACTGAGTACGGGGGTTTTGAAAGACAGAACCAACGGGTAGCTCCCACAGTGTATTTTGTCCGGGAGTCAACCCGCCCACCTGTACTTGACCAATTAGCACGCCCTCGTAATAGTGGGGGATCAATCCGTTGATCAGCCGAGTGATAGTGGTTTTCCCAGAACCAGAGGGTCCAGTTAAAACCAAGAATTCACCCGGCGCTAACATCAAATCTAAATCCGTCAGGCGAAGTTCTTCCGGAACGTAGCCATAGCTCACGCCGCTTATCTGTATTGCTCTACCCGGCAACCCAGACTCCGATCCCAGCCGCTAACACCATCCAAATCACCACGTCCGCAGGACCCCAACCGATCTGAGCAATGCGCTGGACCCGCCCCGGACGCCCTAAACCCCTGGTTAGGGCAGCCTGGCTGAGTTCTTCTCCGCAACGTACGGTGGAAGTGATCAAAGGTACTAACCGATATTCGAGCCAGGGCCCCAGACCTACCCGGAACAGGTTCAAGCCTCGGACATTCATGGCTCGCTGCACCCCCTTGGACTGCTCCCACACCGTGGGCAGGAAACGCAACACCACGGCTGCTGGAATGGCCAGCCAGCGCGGAACCCGGCTAGCTTCTAATGCGGCGAGCAGCTCCCCGACCCGGATGGTGATAACCGCCACATAGGCCATGAACAGACCGGGTGCCAACCTTGCCACCAGGCTAGCGAGCCCCGCCACTGCCAAGCCCACTCCGCTGCTGCCAGTTGCTATCAAGTGGCTTTCTACCAGGTATGCCGTACCTACCAGCAGGCTGTAGCTCAGCGCCGACCACCAGTGGCCCGCCCCTAAAGCCAGCAGGGCAGGTACCGTCATTAACACCAGGCGGGCTAGGCCAGCCCCACCGGAAAAACCAGCTGAAAACATGGCGACATTTAGCACTATCACCGTTAGCAGAGTGGTTCGAGGGTCCAATTGCAACTTCTTGAACAGCATGGGTCAGCCGATGCCGGCCCGTTCGAAGTGTTTGCGCAACAGCCTCCGGCCCAAGTAGGCCCCTAATACTGCGCCCAAAGCAAGTTCCGCCACCATCACGCCAAACATCCAACTGGGGGTTAGGTCCACCAGCTGACGTACCCAGGCGGCATCGTGCCGACCTTCAAGCCGGTTCAGGAAAGCCGGGCGAGCGAAAAACAAGGGAATTACGGTACCGATCAGCATTTCCGAAAACACCACATAGCCCGCTACGGTGTAGGGCCATTTCCGATAGCCGCCCAGTTTGAAGATGTAATCCGCCGATGGCGCTAACACCAGTGCCAAAACCGCCACCCAGTAAGACTGCCCAGTAGCCAACACCAGCAAACCCACCAAAAAACCCAACGCCGTAACTAAACCAAAGCGGTTCACGCGGGTTAAAAACAACATAAAAACCACGCCAGCCAACAGCGGAATGTAGACCGGACCCAGGACCTGCAAGATGGGCACCAACGCGCCCAACTGCCCAAACACTCCTACCACCACTATGTAAAGCACAGTGAAAACACCAACACTGATGAGGTCCTTGGTGGAGATGGTGGGCTTCACGAGTTCCTTTCCGCCGAATAGGCGTTCGCCGTTATACAGAACCTCAAGCCTGCCACATGCTGACCGGGGTAGAGTGCTTAGCCGGGCGGCACCATGGCAGTACGCAGCACAAACATTAGGACTTCAAGTTCAAGAGGATGGAAAAAGAATGGACGCGACCAAGGTACTGGTTGTCCACGGTGGGCGGTTTGGACAGAGCCGCAAAATAGCGGAACAGATGCAGGCAGTGCTACGGGAACACGCCCTAGAGTCTGATTTGGTTGCATTGGCTAGGAACACCACGCGCGCATTGCCAGGTTATGGG
>JAISMT010000077.1 GCA_031276585.1 Bifidobacteriaceae bacterium | reverse complement strand
GAAACCTTGCGCGACCACGGTTTTGTGGAGGTAGAGACCCCCACTTTGACACGATCTACCCCGGAAGGTGCACGGGACTTCCTGGTTCCAGCCCGGTTGGCGCCCGGCAGTTGGTACGCTCTGCCCCAATCACCGCAATTGTTTAAACAACTTCTGATGGTGGCGGGTATTGAGCGTTACTACCAGATAGCACGTTGTTACCGGGATGAGGACTTCCGGGCGGACCGCCAGCCCGAGTTTACGCAACTGGACGTAGAGATGTCCTTTGTGGACCAAGAAGATGTGATTGCAGTGGCGGAAGACGTATTGCGAGCGGTGTGGCGGTTGGTGGGCCATGAAATTGGGGAAATCCCGCGGCTTACCTACGCTGAGGCGATGCGGCGCTTTGGCTCCGACAAACCAGATTTACGTTACGGTCTGGAGTTGGTGGAGCTGGCGGACTATTTTCGCGATACGCCTTTCCGAGTGTTCCAAGCCCCGTATGTGGGGGCAGTGGTGATGCCGGGTGGAGCGGCCCAGCCGCGTCGTACTTTTGACGCCTGGCAGGAGTGGGCTAAACAACGAGGCGCTAAAGGGTTGGCTTATGTCACGGTGGCGGAAGACGGCACTTTGGGAGGACCGGTAGCTAAGAATTTGTCCGATGCCGAACGGGCCGGTCTAGTGGCTAAGGTGGGGGCTCAACCCGGCGACTGTGTGTTTTTTGCTGCCGGTGCGGTAAACGCCTCACGGGCTTTGTTAGCGGCGGCTCGCGCTGAGATAGCACAACGTTTGGGTTTAGCTAAGGCAGGCGATTGGTCTTTTGTTTGGGTGGTGGATGCGCCGTTGTTCAAACCGGTAGGCGAGGACGATGACGTCGCGGTAGGGTCCGGAGCTTGGACGGCCGTACACCACGCTTTTACCAGTCCTCGGCCGGAATGGCTGGACCGGTTTGAGCAAGAGCCAGGTGCGGCTTTGGCCTACGCCTATGACATTGTGTGCAACGGCAACGAGATTGGTGGCGGGTCAATTCGTATTCACCGGGCGGACGTGCAAGAACGCGTATTTCAAGTGATGGGTATTGGGCCAGAGGAAGCCCAGGAAAAGTTTGGTTTTCTGTTGGAGGCCTTCAAATTTGGTGCCCCACCGCACGGCGGCATCGCTATGGGTTGGGACCGGATTACGGCACTTTTAGCGGGCGCGGATTCAATTCGGGAAGTGATTGCTTTCCCCAAATCCGGTGGTGGCCACGATCCGTTGACTGGTGCTCCGGCTCCTATCACTGCCGCCCAGCGTAAAGAGGCCGGAGTGGACTTTAAACCCCAACCGTAGCTCGGGTGTTTTTGCTGGTTAGTGGCGCAGGGGGTTCGCAAATAGTTTGGCGTGAAGGCGAGCTAGCGGAGCTGGTGCCCACCAATTCCAACGCCCCAGAATGGTCATAGTGGCGGGTACCAGCAGCATACGTACCAATGTGGTGTCTAGAATCACGGCGATAGCCAGCCCTAAACCGATCTCTTTGATCAGTACCAGCTCCCCGGTGGTGAACCCGAGGAACACCACCACAATGATGAGAGCTGCTGAAGTGATAATCCGCCCGGAATGCTGCAGACCCTGCCGTACGGATCCCGCTGGATCCGGATTGACATCCCAAGATTCCTTAATGCGGGAAATCAAAAACACCTCGTAATCCATGGCTAAACCAAAACCAAAGATCAGCAGCAGCACCACAATGTAGCTCTCGATCCCGGGCATGGCTTGGAAGCCCAGTAGTCCCTCGAAGTGCCCGTATTGGAAGATCCAAGTCACCACCCCTAGACAAGCCAATAGTGACAGGGCGTTAGTGATGAGTGCTTTCAACGGGATCAGGAGGGAACCGGTAAACATGAACAGCAACAAAAACACTGCCAAGCAGATAATCAGAGCGGCTTTGGGGGCACCTTGCTCTAAACGGTCCAAGTAGTCCAAGATGCGGGCGGCTGGACCAGTCACATAGACGTTGTAATCCTTAGGGGCGTGAAGTCGGATGGTACGCACCGCCTCCCGTGCGGCCTTACCCTCCGGGTCCGGTCCGGTCACCTCTAAAGTAACTAGCTGGTAGCCGGTTTTTTCTTGAACCACAGAGCCATCCAGGCCGGTTACCAGCTTGGTGCCTTTGATATCAGCCAGGTAATCCTCCGCGAAATGTCGCGTCACTTCAGCATTACCGGTAGAAACCACGCTGATACCGTCGCTGGTGGCAGCAGCCTGCGGGTAGTTCCGTTCAAAATCATTCATGAACTGCAGTTGGGGTGAACTTTTGGGCAGCAATTCCACCATGGAATTACGTAGTTCTATGCTGCGTAACGGCAACGCTAGCACTGTCAGTAAGGCCAACACTCCGGCTATCACCCACCAAGGGCGTTTTTGCACCCGGGCCGCCAAAGCAGAAAACACTCCGACCTCGGGGGACACGTCTGAAGCCTTGGAATAGAGGAAGGAGATTCCGGGCAGCCGCGCCAACAGTGATGGCCGCGCAAGGTGATGGCCCAGTATTACCAATAAAGCGGGCACCAAAGTAGTGGCGGTGGCTAACGCGAATAGCACCACGGTGAGACCCGAAAGGCCGTAAACGTGCATCAGGTCAAGTTCAAACGCCATCAACCCGGCTATGCACACTGCGATAGTTAAAGCGGAATAGAAGACGGTGCGGCCGGCGGTAACCCCGGCGGTATAAACCGCTCTCCGTACTATCTTCCGCAGGGCTGCCTTATTTCTCGGGTTAACGGTTTGCAACCGCCGTAGTTCTTCCCGGAACCGTGAAACCACCAATAGCCCGTAATCAATGGAAAGCCCCAGCCCTATCAGTGAGATCACGTTGATCACCGAGGTATGCATGGTGAGCAGATGAGTAAAACCGAACACCACCCCCATACAGGTTGCAATGGAGGCCAGAGCTCCCACTATTGGCATAGCAGCAGCCAAGAAACCGGCAAACACTAGGACCATCACCACTAGAGCCACCGGCAAAGCGATCAATTCCGCTTTGGCTAGGTCATTTTTCATGGCTTCGGTGATGTCATCCATGATTAGCTTGGCTGCCCCCACTTGGCAGCTGAGTCCCTTGAATTGCTTTTCTAACGTGTCACCCGCTTGTTGAAGGCGTTCAATCACCTTTTCGGTAGCCTGGGATTCTTTTTCGGAGTCCAATCCTTTAGCAATCTCCACAGTCATGAAAAACCCGTCGCCTTTACGGGCCAACATCCCTTGGGCTGAGGGACTAGCTATGGCACATTGCACGGCCTCCGGAGTGCTGGGGTCAACCTCTGGATTAGTGCAGAAGGCTGGATTTAACGGGTCTAACACCATAGGCCAATCGGCCGCGTTGTAGGCCACGCCATCAATTTTTGCTAGATCATTTCTAACCTTGGCTAAGCTGGCCGACACCTTGGCTGTGGTGGTGGGATCCTCCAATTTAAGCCCTTGTACCAGCAACGTAATCTGTTGGGCGGACTCTGAACCGTCAGCAATTATGTCGTCCGCCTGCTGTGATTCGGATTGGTTGGCCAGCGGCGCGTCCGAGGACACCCGGTCAAACAGAGTTTCACCTGTTATACCGGCCACGGCCAGCCCGGTTCCGGTGGCGGTGAGTAGAACCCAGACCAACACCGTAACCACGGGGTGGTGGATGATGCCGTGGTTTAAGCGGGAAAACATAGTACTCAAGGCTATGCCATCTGATGCAGCTGGTACCAGCACATAAACGCTAGGGTTGGCGGCGTGGACCTATTCGACGCCGTGCTGCCTTCCGCCGCTCTAGACGGCGCCGTTGATTTGCGCGCACCTTTGGCGGTACGGATGCGTCCTAGAACTCTGGACGAGTTCACGGGTCAACGCCATCTGCTGGGTCCAGGAGCGCCACTACGACGTTTGATTGCTGCCGCCGGTGATGCCACTCAAGTAGGGGCGGGGGCGGCGGGCCGTGCCATGCCCGCCTCGGTAATCTTGTGGGGCCCGGCTGGTACTGGTAAAACCACTTTGGCTTATCTAGTGGCACGGGGCTCAGGGCGGGCCTTTATGGAACTCTCGGCGGTCTCAGCGGGGGTGAAAGACATCCGGGCCGTCTTAACACAAGCTCGGCGGCGTTTGGCTACCGGTACGGAAACGGTGCTCTTCATTGACGAGGTGCATCGTTTTTCCAAAGCCCAACAAGATGCTTTGCTGCCCGCAGTGGAGAACCGCCTAGTTACGTTGGTGGCGGCAACCACAGAGAACCCGTCTTTTTCCGTAATCACGCCATTAGCTTCGCGGTCTTTAGTGCTTACTTTGGAACCGTTGGCGGACTCAGAAGTGGGTGCTTTGGTAGACCGGGCGGTAACGGATCCGCGAGGCCTGGACGGTACGGTCACTTTGACTCCAGCTGCCCGGGCGGCTCTGGTGCGTCTGGCCGGGGGCGATGCACGTAAAGCTTTGACCATTCTGGAAGCTGCGGCAGGCGCGGCAGTACCCGGGGGGGAAGATTCGAGAGAAACGGAAGGTGCCGCCGCCGCTGGTGCCGAAACGGCGGTGGTGGATTTGGGCCAAATTGAACGCGCCATCGACGTAGCCGTAGTGCAATATGACCGCGACGGTGACCAGCATTATGACGTGATCAGTGCTTTTATCAAGTCGATTCGGGGCAGCGATGTGGATGCAGCACTGCACTATTTGGCGCGCATGATCCAAGCCGGGGAAGACCCTCGGTTCATTGCGCGGCGTCTGGTGATTTCTGCAGCGGAAGACATCGGTTTAGCAGATCCATCCGCTTTGCCGTTAGCCGTGGCCGCAGCGCAAACCGTCCAACTAATCGGTATGCCAGAGGCCCGTATTCCGTTAGCTGAAGCTGTGGTCTACCTTGCTACTGCACCCAAATCCAACGCCGCCTACCTGGGTATTGAAGCGGCTTTGGCCGATGTTAAAGCGGGACTAGCCGGACCGGTACCCCTCCACTTACGGGATGGACATTACCCCGGTGCTGAACAACTGGGGCACGGCGAAGGCTACCGCTATGCGCATGATTACCCCCACGGCATCGCCCCTCAGATTTATGCCCCACCTGGTATAGAAGGCCGCGACTACTACCAGCCCACCGACCGTGGACAAGAACGCTCCCTGGCGGAACGTTTGGCTAAAATCCGCGCCATCTTGCGCCAGCGCTAGATCACTAGGAATCTGAAACTTTGACATTTGAGCCGACTTTTTCTTAGCTCGCGAGGTTCCCCGCCAAAGATTCGACCAACGGGAGAAGATTTTGTGGGGCCTTCTAGCCCTACTGAGAGTAAAGAAACTCTGACCCCTAGTGGGGCTAGGCTGTGGCACCCAGTGTTTGGGTGAGTGCTCCCAGAATGTGGCTAGGTGTTCATTTTCAGTTCAGCTACCGCTGTAACCATCCCCTAGGAATCCGTTGCAAAATCCGGACTCCTAGGGATCAAACAGTGTTTGTCTTCCGCGTTTCCTTAGGTCACCGCTTTGGGCTGACCACGTCAACACGGGGCGCGGAGAGTGCTTAAACAGCGTGTCCCTAGCAGGGCGCTAAACAGCGCGGGTGGCGATACCGAATACGAAAGGGAATGGGAAAGAAGTGAGTTTTAAGTTCAAACCAGCTAGCCGAGGGCTGGCAACTATGGGAGCGGCCCTGTTAGTGGTTGGTGTCCTGGCAGCAGCAGGAACCGTACCAGCGGTGGCAGCGTCAGTTGCTGCTCCCGGAGCCAACGCTGAAAAGCCCCGCAATGTGATTTTGTTGATTGGTGACGGCATGGGTGATTCCGAGATCACCGTGGCCCGCAACTATGAGCACGGGGCTGCGGGGGCCTTCCCCGGAATTGACGCTTTACCGGTGACTGGTTCCTACACCACCTACTCGTTGCACCGTTCCGGTCCTTACCAAGGTTTACCGGATTATGTGCCGGATTCGGCAGCCACGGGAACGGCTTGGTCCACCGGCTACAAGACGTACGATGGCGCCATCGGCGTGGACTTGAACGGTACCGGGCGTACCACGCTGATTGAAGCCGCCCGGGCAGCGGGCCTGCGTACCGGCAACGTGTCCACGGCCGAGATCCAAGACGCCACCCCCGCAGTACAAATAGCGCATGTGGCCAACCGTAAGTGTTACGGACCCGAAGACGCTGCAGCCTGCGGTAGTGATTTGAGAGAAAACGGCGGGCTAGGGTCCATCAGCGAACAGTTGCTGGACTCGCGGGCTGATGTAACGCTGGGCGGTGGCGCGGCCTCCTTCAACCAGAAAGCCCAAGCCGGGCCCTATGCTGGGCTCAACTTGTGGGATCAAGCCGAACAGCGCGGCTACCAAATAGTGCGTACGGCGGCAGAATTGGACCAAGTGAGCACCGCTGGGTTGCAGTCGCCCGTTTTGGGCTTGTTCACGGAAGGTAATTTCCCTACACGTTATGCCTCCACCGAGGCTACGGCCGGTGGAGCGGACCAACCTCCAATTACTTGCCAACCCAATTCAGAGCGGTTGGACCAGCGGCTGTCCTTGGCGGCTTTGACCGACAAAGCCATTGAACTGTTGGATACTCCGGATTCGGCTCCCGGTTTCTTCCTGCAAATAGAAGGCGCCTCTATCGATAAACGGGACCATGCCGCTGATGCCTGCGGGCAGATTGGTGAGACCGCTGATCTAGACGAGGCTGTTCAAGTAGCACTCGAATTTGCTCAGGAGAAGCAAGACACGTTGGTGATTGTTTCCGCTGATCACGCTCACACTTCCCAAATTGTGGATGATGTGACGCCCGGTTTGTCCATTGCGCTCATGACCAAAGACGGTGCCCCCATGAAAGTGTCTTATGGCACCGCCGAGGCTGGTGGCTCCCAGCAGCATACGGGGGCTCAAGTGCGAGTGGGGGCCTACGGTCCCGGCTCGGACAACTTCCACGGTTTGACTGACCAAAGTGATGTGTTCCGTACTGTCACCACAGGGTTGGGTTTGGAGCCCAATTTGGTGCTCCGTTCCTCGGAAGCGGCGTTAAAGTTGCCCAATTCCACCGTTACCGCCGGAGCGTCAGCAGCGGCCCAAGTGGCGGGTTTCCACGGGGATAAAACCGTTCAAGTCACGGTGGGAGAAGCTGCCCCAATAGTGTCTGATGCGCTGGGAGGGCCCGCCCAATGGACGGTGGCAGCCCCCACTCAACCGGGCACCTACACCGTGACC
>JAISMT010000028.1 GCA_031276585.1 Bifidobacteriaceae bacterium | reverse complement strand
GGGGGCCATTATTTCGCTGGAAACTGACCGCACCTACCGGATTGAGGGAGTGGATTCACTTCACGGTTACCACCACTATGCCCTGCCGGACCGGATCGAAGCCGCCTCCTGGGCGGGAGCCGCGTTGGCTACTGGAGGAGACATCACGGTACGGGGCGCTCGCCAGCTTGATCTGACTACTTATCTGAACTATTACCGCAAAGTGGGTGGGCGTTTCGACGTTACCGATAACGGCATCCGTTTTTGGCACCCGGACGGTGATCTGAAATCCATTGCGGTAGAAACCGGGGTGCACCCAGGTTTCATGACCGATTGGCAACAGCCTTTTGTGGTGGCGTTGACCCAGGCGCAAGGTTTGTCCATAGTTCACGAGACGGTCTATGAGAAACGTTTTGGCTTCACTAAAGCTTTACGCCGTATGGGAGCTCAAATTCAGCTTTACCGCGAATGTTTAGGCGGGCAACAATGCCGGTTTGGGCGGATGAACTACGAACATTCGGCGGTTATCTCTGGCCCCACCCCGCTACATGGCGCGGACATCACGGTGCCAGACCTCAGAGGCGGCTTCTCGCATCTGATTGCAGCATTGGCAGCTCAAGGCCGCAGTTCTGTAACCGGGATTGGGTTGATAGACCGCGGTTACGAGTACTTCACCGACAAACTAGAAGCCTTAGGAGCACGCACCTGGCGCCGATGAAGGGTCAGTCTAGACTTGGTCCAATGCGCCAACCCCCCGTGCCTTTTGTTTACAAGGCAGTAATCGCTCTCCTGGGTCCCATCGCTACGTTGATGACGCGTAAAACTTGGCGGGGTCGCGAAAACTTACCCGCCACGGGCGGGTTTGTGGTGGCCGCCAACCATATCTCAAACTTGGATTTCCTGGCGGTGATGAAACTGTTGATCTGGTGGGCTCGGCCACCCCAGGTGTTGGCTAAAGAATCTCTGTTCCACAAGCCCATATTGGGTGCGGCCATGCGCGGTATGGGGATGATTCCCGTGCGGCGCGGCACTGCTCAAGCGGCCGGGGCACTGGACGGAGCCCTGAAGGCGATTCAACAAGGTGGTCTAGTGTTGGTGTACCCGGAAGGCACTGTGACCCGAGACCCTAATCTTTGGCCTATGCGGGGCCGTCCCGGCGCCGTCAAGATGGCTTTAGAAGCGGGTTGCCCACTGATTCCAGTAGCCCAGTGGGGGGCCCAGAAAATTCTGCCCTACCGCACTAAAAAATTCCGTCCCTTCCCTCCTACTAGAGTATTTTTGCAGGTAGGTCCCGCAATTGATTTGAATGATCTAGCGAAGTGGGCCGATAAAGACGCAGCTGCCCGGGAAGGTACTGAACGTCTAATGCGGTCCATCACCCAGATGTTGGGCGAGCTGCGGGGGCTCACTCCACCAGCTGAACCGTTCAACCAGTTTGCTGCCCAGGAGGCATCATGAACGCTAAAAGCCGGGTAGCTGTGTTGGGGGCGGGGGCTTGGGGTACCGTGTTTGCCCAGATCTGCTCTGATGCGGGTTCTAACGTCAGTTTGCTGACCCGTGACCGCGAGCTGGCCCACGCCATCGGCGCTGGTGAGAACCCCCGTAACTACCCGGGTGTAGCTCTACCGCCTATTGCGGCTTCAGTTGATCCGGCCCAGGTTTTGGAAGGCGCTGATTTTGTAGCGGTGGCGGTAGCCGCGCAACAAGCCGGCCGCTTTTTGGCTAGCTTGGCGGAGCTAATCCCACCGCATGCGCTGGTGGTGTCTTTGATCAAAGGAATCGAGCTGGGGACCGGCCGGCGCATGTCTGAGGTTTTTGCGGAGGCCGCTCAGCTGCCGCCCGAACGTATCGCAGCGGTCTCGGGTCCTAATTTGGCGGGGGAGTTGGTGCAACGTCAACCTGGTGCCACCGTGGTGGCTTGTGCCGATGAATCTCAAGCGCGCCGTCTCGCGGCGGTTATCGCTACGCCTTATTTCCGCCCGTACGTTAACCCGGATCTAGTGGGAGTGGAGATTTGCGGGGCGATGAAAAATATCATTGCTGTGGCAGTAGGAGCCGCTCAAGGTATGGGTTTGGGTTTAAATAGTTGCGCTACGTTCCTGGCCCGCGGATTGGCTGAAACCACTCGCCTGGGGTTGGCTTTGGGGGCCGATGTAGAAACGTTTGCCGGGATGGCGGGGTTAGCAGATTTGACCGCTACTTGCCTTTCGCCGCTCTCCCGTAACCATCAGGTGGGGGAAAACTTGGGCCGGGGCATGGCGGTGGCCGATGCCGTGGCGGCAGCTAAAGGGACCGCCGAAGCCGTCCAATCTTGCTTGGCGTTACAAGCTTTGGCTCGGGAACATGGGGTGGAGGTGCCCATCACTGATGCCGTGGTGGAGGTTTTGCATCACGGTGTGCCGGCCGCGGAAATGGGAGCGGTGCTTTTGTCCCGTCCTTTCCGCTCGGAGGGGTCACGTTATGAGGTTTGGTCCGATTCATAGCCACCCAACTGCGACTAACCTTGATGGGTGGCCCAAATCAAGCTCCGTGTAGACCTGTTGACCCGTGAATATCCTCCCTCGGTATACGGGGGTGCTGGGGTTCATGTGACCGAGTTAGCGCAGGTACTTCGCCGTTTAGCTCAAGTGCGAGTGTTGGCTTTCGACGGGCCGCGGCAAGAAGAACAAGTGTTGGGCTTCGCGGACCCCCCAGCCCAGGAGTACTCCAACCCGGCCTTAGCCACCTTTGACGTGGATTTGAAGATGGCTAGTGCGGTTAGTGGCGCCGATGTGATCCACTCCCACACCTGGTACGCCAACCTAGGCGGACACTTGGCTGGACTATTGAACGGGCGGCCCCATGTGCTTTCAGCCCATTCACTGGAACCGCTGCGGCCCTGGAAAGCCGAACAACTGGGTGGAGGGTACGCCCTGTCTTCTTGGGCGGAACGCACCGCTTACGAGGGGGCGGCCGGAGTGATCGCGGTTTCCGCAGGGATGCGAGCCGATATTCTGCGGGTTTATCCCTTCGTGGACCCCGGTCGAGTGCATGTGGTCCATAACGGGATTGACTTGGATAAATGGCAACCGCGCCGTGATGCCGCAGCTGTCCAAACCGTGAGAAATCTAGGAGTGGATCCTCAGGCCCCCTCCGTATTGTTTGTGGGGCGCATTACTCGGCAGAAAGGGTTGCCCTATTTTTTGCGGGCCGCCCGCGAATTGGCTCCCGAAGTCCAAGTGGTGTTAGCGGCCGGAGCCCCGGATACCCCCGAGATTGCCGCTGAAGTCCAAGCCTTGGTCGAGGAGCTAGCCCGCCAGCGCTCCGGCGTGGTTTGGATTGACCAAATGTTGCCCCAGAAACAGTTGGAAGCCTTGATTTCCCAGGCTTCGCTTTTTGTGTGCCCCTCCATTTACGAGCCCTTAGGCATTGTGAACTTAGAAGCTATGGCCTGTGGTGTGCCCGTGGTGGGTACCGCTACCGGTGGCATACCCGAGGTAGTGCAAGACGGCGTGACTGGTTTGCTGGTGCCACTGGAGCAGGTGGCTGACGGTACCGGCACCCCACTGGATCCGGACCGTTTTGTTGCCGATTTGGCGCAAGCCTTAAATCAAGCGTTAAGCCAGCCTGAACGTTTGCAAGCTTGGGGCGTGGCCGGCCGGAAACGGGCGCAAGAGCGGTTCTCTTGGAACG
>JAISMT010000027.1 GCA_031276585.1 Bifidobacteriaceae bacterium | reverse complement strand
CCTCCTCTAGCGCATTAGAGGCTAATTGCAGTGCTACCGCCATGGTTAATGCCATGAAAGCCAAGTAACCGGCAGCGCAGGCCAGTAACACCCACCACATGCGAGTGGAAAACAGCTTCCGGAATTCACTCCTAATGGCCGGTATCACTGCAAACCACCGCCCTCCGTCAGCTGGAAAAAGGCTTGTTCTAAACCTGCCCTTTGGGAAGCCAGCTGGGTTAGCTCCACCCCGGCCTGGAAGGCAGCATGGCCGATGGTTTCAGCGGCCGGCCCCGTTACCAACATCGCAGCGTCATCACCCCACGGTTGGGCGGACCAGTCTTGAGTTTGAATTAACGTTGCCAAAGCGGTCGGGTCCGCAGCCGCCACTACCGTGCGCGGTTGCCCCAAGTGTTCTAGATCAGCTAAAGCTGAAGCGTGGGCTAAACGTCCGTGAGCAATTATCACCACGTCATCGACGGTTTGTTCCACCTCCCCCAACAGATGAGAAGAGATCAAAACGGTGCGGCCCTGCGTGGCCATGGTTTTGAGTAGGGCCCTGATCCAGGTGATACCTTCTGGGTCCAAGCCGTTGGTGGGTTCATCTAACAACAAGGTGGCTGGATCCCCCAATAACGCCACCGCTACCTGCAAGCGGCCGCGCATACCCAGCGAGAATTGCCCCACCCGCCGTTTCGCTTGCGCTTGCAAGCCCACTAGCTCCAAAACTTCCCAGCAGCGGGAATCTGAGACCCCAAGGGTGGGAGCCAACATCCTCAAATGGGCTAAAGCGGTCCGGCCCGGGTGAAAAGAAGAAGCTTCCAAAGCTGCACCTACTTGGCGGCCCGGATTCGGTAAATCCCAGTAATGGGTGCCGTCAAAAGTGACATCTCCCGCGGTGGCTTGGAGCAACCCCAAAGCGGTGCGTAATGTGGTGGTCTTACCGGACCCGTTGGGCCCTAAAAACCCGGTAACCCGCCCCGGTTGGGCCGTAAAACTCAAATCCTCTACCGCCGTGACCGCACCAAAACGTTTGGTCAAAGAACGGACTCGGATCACCCCAGTACCCTAACAGCCTCAAACCTTGGCGGTCCGAGTGCGGGGTAAGCGCACTCGGAAATCAGCCCCGGTTTCGGAAGGCACCACGGTTAACGAACCAGCATGGAGGCGCACCGCCCAACGCGCTATAGCCAGGCCTAAACCAGTGCCTCCGGTCGGTGCAATGCTGCTGGATTGGCTCAACTTGCCTCGTTCGAAACGTTCAAAGATGCGTTCCCGTTCCTCTAACGGTATGCCGGGGCCTTGGTCTCTAAAATCAAGCTGTACCCATTTGCCCACGCTAGCTGCGCTAATGGTAATAATCCCGCCGGGAGGTGAGTGGCGGATCGCATTAGACAACAGATTGGCGGCCACCTGGTGTAAACGTTCTACATCCACCCGCATCCGCAAAGTGCGGGGAGTCACATCGACCACAAAAGCTACCCGTTTGCCCGCCGATGACGCCACTAAGCCCGCCGCCGCCACGGCATCGTCCAAAAAGGTTTCCACCGGGACTTCTTCAGGGTGTAGCTCCACCACATCAGCATCCAAGCGGGACAAATCCAACATGTCAGTGACCAGCCGGCCTAACCGTTTGGTTTGAGTCAACAACAACTCCAAAGTTTCCTGGTCGGGGGTGGTCACACCATCCACCATGTTTTCCAACTCGGCTTGCAACGCCGTAACCGGTGTGCGCAACTCGTGCGATACGTTGGCAATCATTTCCCGGCGCAAAGCATCGGCTTGAGCCAAATCTTTGGCCATCAAAGTGAAGGCCCGGGCCAGCTCGCCTACCTCGTCACGGGAAGAAACGGTGATAGTAGTGGAGTAATCGCCTTTGGCCATGGCTTGGGCGGCTTCTGTCATTTCACGCAGCGGGCTGGTCATACCGTGAGCCAAAATCTGGGTCACCACCAGTCCCGTTACCACCGCTAACGGCATAGTACGGGTAGGTCCCATCTCGTTCCGTAATCCCACCCAAGTCATCACCACGGAGGCCATTACCGCTCCAGTTACCAACACACCAATTTTGATTTTGATAGACCCAAAAGTGTCCAGGGGGCGGGCTGCTCCCGGTAGATAACGAGGCGGTTTAGCCATTGCCGCCCGCTTTGGGCGCCGCCGGTTCAAAGGCGTAACCCACGCCATGTACTGTGCGGATCAGATCCGCCCCCAATTTACGCCGCACCGCTTTGATGTGGGAGTCCACCGTTCTAGTTCCAGAAGCATCCGCCCAATCCCAGACGTGTTCCAAGAGTTTCTCGCGGGTCAGCACCGTGTGAGGGCTTTCCGCCAAGAACACCAGCAAATCGAATTCGGTGGGGGTTAAATGGACTTCCTCTTGCGCTCGCGTCACCCGCCGGGCCGCCCGGTCTATCAAGAGATCACCGGCTTCTATGGGGGCAGCCACATCTTGCGGGGTGCCCAGTTGTTTAGCGCGGTCCACCCGCCGGAGCAGGGCTTTGATCCGGGCTAATAATTCCCGCATCGAAAAGGGTTTGGTCATGTAATCGTCCGCCCCCACCCCTAGTCCCACCAGCTTGTCCGTCTCATCATCCCGGGCCGTTAGCATCAAAACCGGTAGCGGGCGTTCTGCTTGTACCCGGCGGCATACTTCCAGCCCATCGATGCCGGGCAGCATCACGTCCAAGACCATTAGGTCTGGCGGTTCAGCGGCAGCTAGTTTGACAGCATCCAGCCCGTTGCCCACGGCCTGTACTCGATAACCCTCGGCTGTTAAACGCCGCGCAATAGCGTTGGCGATGGTTGGTTCGTCTTCCACTACCAAGATCATGGGCGTGCTCATAAGTCCAGTCTGGCATGAGCTTGGTAACGTAGGGCCCACAATGTTCCTCGATTTCGCCCTGTTGAGCCTGGGAGTGCTCCTCACTTTGGGTACGGCCGTGTTTGTGGCGGCGGAG
>JAISMT010000124.1 GCA_031276585.1 Bifidobacteriaceae bacterium | reverse complement strand
GGGTACCCAAAGTACGTTCCAGGGTTTGGGCTTTAGCCTTTTTGGCAGCCTCCGCCTCGGCGCGCAACACTGGGTTCAACCGGATCTCTTCCGGCAGTTCCAAACCGGTTTCCACGTCGAAGGAAAATTGTGCTTCAGCCGCCCCCACATTCATATCTGCTATCCGCACCACCATTACCTCATGTCGAGCGTGTAACAACGCCAGTGACCGTTCTCCGGTAGGTCCCAGATCAGCATCATCCGTGATCAACACCGCGATACCCCGTCCAGCACGGCCTTTGACGGCGTAATCTAACACCGCCGGGAGGTCAGATTTGGCTCCCGTTGGGTCTACAGAAGCTTGCTCCAAACGTTTGAGAACATATTCGGCGTGGTCGCGCCCCGATTTACCCCGCACTCCCTGCTGAAGTTCCGCATCGCCAAACACAGCCCCCACCAGGTCACGATGGCGCACCGCCAGCTGGGCAAACACTCCGGCCACGTCGAGGGCTAGCTCATGTTTAGGGGTGCCATCGGGGGCTACTGCTGTCATCGAACGCCCCGTGGACACTACTAACAGGACGTTGTTTTTGCGTTCCGAACGGTAACGACGCACCAACGGACGCCCCGCCCGAGCAGTAGCTTTCCAGTCAATATCAGCTACCGCATCTCCGGGAACGTACTCCCGTAAATCCTCAAAATCGGTGCCTCGCCCCCGGAACACTGAAGCGTAACCACCTTCCAATACCGAACGGGCCCGGCGGTGGGAATGGACCTCCAACAGTGCCTGAATCGACTGCAAGCGCCCTCGGCGGGTGGTCCCGGGTTCAGTCATGGTGCGGGTGTAGCGTCAACAATGGCATCGATCACAGCTTCCGGACGGATCGAGTCCGCCACCGCCTCATACGTCAAAATCAGACGATGCCGCAACACCAAATAGCGCAGGTACTTCACATCATCGGGCACCATATGGTCCCTTCCGGAGAGCAGTGCAATGGCCCGTCCCGCCCACTGGAACGCCAGCGAGGCCCGCGGTGAAGCACCATATTCGATGTAACGCCCCATCGGTCCAATTGCTCTAGTTCCGTTACGGGTCGCTTCCACCAAACGCACCACATAATCTTTGATGGAATGGTCCACGTGGACCCGCCGCGCTAACTGTTGCAACGCCACAATGTCCGCCGGTTGGCACACCGGTTTGAGGGGCTCTTGAGCGGCCTCCGCCTGGTTCATAATCTCCAGTTCTTCCGCCGCCGTGGGATAGGTGATCACTTCCTTCAGCAAGAACCGATCCAACTGAGCTTCCGGCAGCTCATAAGTCCCCTCTTGCTCGATGGGGTTCTGGGTAGCAAACACAATGAACGGTTGCGGCAACTTATGGACCTGACCAGCCAGAGTAATTTGACGCTCCTGCATCGACTCCAACATGGCGGACTGGGTTTTGGTGTTAGCCCGGTTAATTTCATCTACCAGGACAAAGTTGGCGTCAATAGGGCCAATCTCAGTATGGAACTCAGCCCGGGCCGCATCAAACACTTGCGTACCCACAATGTCTGAGGGCAACAAGTCTGGAGTGCATTGGATGCGGGAGAAAGAACCGCCACACAAAGTAGCTAGAGTACGTGCCGCTGTGGTTTTAGCTAACCCTGGCACCGATTCCAGCAACACATGACCGTCAGCTACTAGTCCCGCTAACAGTGACCACCACAGGCCCCTTTGCCCCACCACCCGGGTACGGTAAGCAGTGGACAACGTATCCACCAATTGCTTCACGGCGGCTAGTTCGTGTGGGCCAATGGGATTAGACATGGGAATCAGGATAACGGGAATGAACGAATATGCTGGCCGAACCGAGGCCAATCAATTCAATCTGGGTGAATTAGAGCGCAAATTAGGGCTTGAAATCCTTGAGTGCACCCTAAAACAAGTGGTGGGGCGAATCCCGGTGGAATCCAACCGTCAACCTTGGGGTCGCCTGCATGGCGGCGCTTGCCTCGCTTTAGGTGAGACTCTTGGTTCGTTAGCCGCTAGCTTGCATGCGGCGGCTCAAGGTTTGCAAGCGGTGGGGGTAGATGTAAACGCCACCCACCATGCAGCTGCCAACAGCGGATGGGTAACCGGTACCGCTTCTCCCCTGCACTTGGGCCGTCGGCTCACAACCCATCAAGTGGTAATCGAAGACCAAACGGGCCGCCGCATTTCCACCTTACGGATTACCAACCTGTTGATCGAACCGGAACCGTAGCCCCAAACCCAGCTCTCAAGCAACGGCGGACCGCCCGAGCGGCAGCAAGCGTCCCCCTAAGCGGTCAGGCGACATCGGCCGGATAAACCACCCCAATCTGTGCCCGCACCTGGTCCATGGCTTCCATCACTTCAATGGACTGGTAAAGCGGCATGATCTGACTAGTGAGTTGGCTAGCAACAATCAAACGTTCCATTTCCCGGGCCTGAAATTGCATGCCTCTTCCCGGAGTGGAACCGTCAAAACTGTCCAACAAAGTGCCATCATGGCTCCACGCCTTCAAAGTAGTGGGGGCATACCAAATCCGCTCCAACTCGATACGCCCATCGCGGCCGCTAACACAAGCCCGCGTAGGGCCCTGGAAATCTGAGGCAGCTAACCAAAAAGCGCGCGTACCACCGGAATAATTGAACACGCCCGCCACTTGTTGATCCGCGCCGGTAGGCCCCAAAGCGGCAAAAGAAACGTCAATCTGTTGAGGGGAACCAAACAGGTCATAGGCAAATGAAACCGGATACACCCCCAAATCCAACAGCGCTCCCCCACCCAAAGCCAGATTGTTGATCCGGTGGTCCGGGTCTGAAGGCAGCCGTTGGGTGTGGTCCGCCATCAGAGCCGTGACCGGGCCAATAATTCCTTGGTCCAAAAGGGTACGTAGGCGGGCCATATGCGGTAAAAACCGAGTCCACATGGCTTCCATACAGGTGACGTGAGCTTCCGCCGCCGCTTTGGCTATCACCCGAGCCTGGGTGGCGTTTAATGCTAGAGGTTTTTCAATCAAAACATGTTTACCAGCCGCGATAGCCAATAACGCGCATTCCAGGTGCTCCGAATGGGGAGTAGCCACATAAACCACATCCACAGCCGGGTCTTGAGCCAACGCCGTGTAAGACCCATGAGCATGAGCTGCGGGTATACCGTAACGGTCTGCGAAACGCCGGGCCCGGAAAGTTTCCCGAGAACCCACTGCTACCAGTTTGTGGCCGTCGAGCTG
>JAISMT010000183.1 GCA_031276585.1 Bifidobacteriaceae bacterium | reverse complement strand
GTCTGGTTTAGGTCCTGGTACGCCGGAGCCATGTGGTGTCCAACCTCGGGTTTCTCTACGGTCCGGCTGTAGCTAGCGCTCGCTCCAAATAGTGAAAGTTGACAGTTTCATTGTCCGGTCCGGTGGTGGGGTACGCGCCGTCTAAAGCGGTCACAACGTCTCGCTTTCCTAATGCAGAACACCGCTGAGGGAACCTATCGGTAGCTGCAAATGCGGTAGGCGTCACTGGCACAGTAAACAAACCGATAGCAAGTGTACAACTAGTTGGGCAGAAATCCCGGACATGCTTGCAGAACATGGTTCATGTGCCAACCTCTCCGCTGCGTGAAGACGAACGCGGAGAGCTCTGGGCTGAGCGTCGGTTGGTGTTAGGCCGGCGCATCAGATCACTGCGAGAAGAAGTTGGACTCTCCCAAGAAGCTTTAGCTTTAGAAAGTGGTGTTAGCCGCAACATGTTGATCCAAGTGGAGTGGGGGCGGCGCGGGATTCTAACGGAACGGCTCGGCGACATCGCCGAGGTGTTAGGAGTAACTGCGGCCGACCTCTTGCAATAGTTTCCACAACCGGCGTTTCGCCTCCGGGACTGCGTTGTGGCACCATTAGGGGGTGACCTACCAAGTCATTATTATTTAGCGCGTCCAGCGGAAACCCCGCACGGATGCGCGAACCTCCTGTCCGCAAGGCGGGAGGTTTTTTGTTGCCCTCGAAAACAAAGGATTTATTGAAGCGATGGTTGGCACCTTCCACCTGTATGACACCACGTTGCGCGATGGCGCCCAACAAGAAGGCATGAACCTTTCGGTGGCGGACAAGATTCAGATTGCGGCGCTGCTAGACCGCTTGGGTGTGGGATTCATTGAAGGGGGATGGCCTGGCGCTATTCCTAAAGACACCGAGTTTTTTGCCCGGCTGGCTAAAGAAGTCACGTTCCGCCACGCCACCTTGGCGGCCTTTGGGGCTACCCGTAAGGCGGGGACAGCGGCATCGGAAGACCCTCAAGTGAAAGCCCTGCTGGACTCGCAAGCTCCGGTAGTAACCCTGGTAGCCAAATCCGACATTCGCCACGTTGAACGGGCCTTACGCACTACCGCGGCAGAAAACTTAGCCATGATCCGGGACACCGTGGAATTCTTGACCAGCGAGGGACGGCGCGTGTTTCTGGATGCGGAACACTTCTTTGACGGTTACCGGTTTGATCCTGGTTACGCCCTGCAATGTGTCCGTGCCGCCGCAGAAGCCGGTGCCGAAGTAGTGGTGTTGTGTGACACCAACGGCGGGATGCTGCCACCCTGGATTGAGCAGATAGTGACCGAGGTAGCGGCGGCGGTCCCGGTGAACCTGGGCATCCACTGTCACAATGACACCGGTTGTGCGGTGGCTAACTCCCTGGCAGCGGTTCAAGCGGGCGCCATGCACGTCCAAGGCACCATCAACGGTTACGGCGAGCGGACCGGCAACGCTGATTTGACCGCGATTATCCCTAACCTGGTGGCCAAGCAACAGGTGAATGCCCGGGCGGCTCCCGCGTTGGCTGACCTAACAGCAGTAGCCCACGCCATCAGCGAAGTCACCAACATTGCGCCCTTCGCCCGCCAGCCTTATGTGGGTACCTCCGCTTTTGCGCACAAAGCTGGGCTCCACGCCAGCGCTATTCGAGTAGATCCAGACCTCTACCAGCACATTGACCCCCAAACGGTGGGTAACGATATGCGCACGTTGGTCTCGGAAATGGCGGGCCGGGCCTCGGTGGAACTAAAAGGTAAAGAACTGGGCTTTGATTTGAGTGGCCAGGGCGCGGTGCTGTCTCAAGTCACGGAACGGGTCAAAGATTTAGAAGCCCAGGGCTACACGTTCGATGCCGCCGATGCTTCCTTTGAGTTACTGCTGCGTTCCCAACTGCCGGGCGGTAGGCCAGAGTTCTTCCGGGTGGAATCTTGGCGGGCTATCACTGAAACCATACCGAAGGCGGGTCCCGGTGCTGCTGAAGCCGGGCAGACGGCAGCGGAAGCCACCTGCAAGCTGTGGGTGGGGGACCGGCGCTTTGTGGCTACTGGCGAAGGCAATGGCCCTGTTAACGCCTTGGATGCGGCGCTACGGCTAGCGTTGATGGAGGTGTACCCGCAGTTGGATCAGATTGACTTGGTGGATTACAAAGTTCGGATCTTGGACTCGGCTCGGGGAACGGACGCTGTGACCCGCGTAATGATCGAGTCCACTAACGGAACCAAGGTTTGGAGCACCGTGGGGGTGGGGTCCAACATTATTGAGGCTTCCTGGGAGGCGCTGACCGACGCCTTCACTTATGGTCTGCTGCAGGCGGGTGTAGCCACGCCCTAGTTGCTAATCCAACGTTGCAAACCCCCGCTTTCACTTACGGTTTGCTGCAGGCTGGTGCAGCCAACGTCCTAGTTGCTAATCCAACGCCCTAGTTGCTAATCCAACGTTGCAAACCCCACCCTATGTGCGGGATGGGCCGCCGGTAGGTGGGGCGGTTGGGACACATTTGACCTTGAAGTGAGTTGGGTGTGTTTTGAGGTCAATTGGTTACATGTTTGGCTGATGGCGTGTGGTGTCGGCTGTTTTGATGTTTATGTTTGTGCAGGTGGGAGTGTTGGTGGGTTTTTTGGTGGGTTTTGAGTGGGTTGGTGGTTGTACATATTTGACCTTGAAGTGAGTTGGGTGTGTTTTGAGGTCAATTTGACTCCTCACCTAGCTAGACCACTAGGAATCTGAAACTTTGACGTTTGCACCGAGTTTTGCCCTACTCGGGGTCCTCGCAAAAGATTCGACCAACGGGAGAAGGTTTGGTGGGGTGAGCTACTCGGGGTGCTCGTAAAAGATTCGACCAACGGGAGAAGGTTTGGTGGGGTGAGCTACTCGGGGTGCTCGTAAAAGATTCGACCAACGGGAGAAGGTTTTGTGGGGTGGGCTACTCGGGGTGCTCGTAAAAGATTCGACCAACGGGAGAAGGTTTTGTGGGGTGGGCTACTCGGGGTGCTCGTAAAAGGTTCGACCGACGGGAGAAGGTTTTGTGGGGCCTTCTAGGAGTGCGCTGCTTAATCACCCTTCGCGCCTCGTATTGACGTGGTCAGTGCAAGGCGCTGACCTAAGGCAACGCGGAAGAAAAACACTGTTTGATCCCTAGGAATCCGGATTTTGCAGCGGATTCCTAGGAGGGTGCCGTAAATCCCGCCTATGTGCGGGTGGCATGACCGCTGGCACGGTGCGTTACTCGTTCCGGCCGTAAATCCCACCTATGTGCGGGTGGAATGCGTTTGTTTATCGGTTAGGCACCCACATGCCAGTGGCTGCACTTAACGCAGCGGGCTTACCGGGATGGCCCGCGGTGTGGTGGCATGAGGGCTGGGACGCAGATAGGAACTGGGCCTATAACCAGCAGCCGCCAACGCGGGGGTAACGACATCGACCACCTGGAGTAAATCAGCGGGCAGAGACGTGGGCAGAAAAGTGAAACCGTCACAGGCCGCGTGGTCTACCCACTCCACTAATACCTGCGTTAGCTGTGCGGGCGTCCCCACAAACCGAGCTCCACCGCCTCCCAACGGTTTACCCGTAATCTCCTCCGCTAGATCCAAGCGGGCGGCGGCATGTTCCGGCAACCCGGACAAGGTGATAGGCAAATCCACCAACATTCTGACCGCGGTAGGTTCCCGGCCGCATCGCTGGACCAAGTCCTGCAGCCGCGCTCGTTTAACGTAGGCCTGGTCCCGGCTAGAGGCACTAACACGAACCAG
>JAISMT010000177.1 GCA_031276585.1 Bifidobacteriaceae bacterium | reverse complement strand
GCGCGCTCAATGGTTACGGCAGTGGCGGGGTGCGTATGCCCAGGGCACTAGGCAGTTGGTCCCAGCTTTGGTGGATCCCTCGAACCCGGGTTTGACCGGCCCGGTGCAGAACCAGCCGGATTTTCAGGCGGGAGCGGCGGATCACCGCACTCACTTCGCTTCGGCAGTACCAGCTTTGGCGCGGCAGGCTTTAGCGGAATATGGCGAGTTGACGGGCCGGGTTTATGAGCCAGTCATGGCCTACAACTGTGAGGACGCGGATTACATCATGGTGGGCTTAGGGTCTATCACCGATGACGTGCGGGCAGTGTTGCCCTATCTGCGGTCTCAGGGTTTAAAGGTGGGGGCGGTCTCTATCAAACTGTTGCAGCCGTTCCCGGATGCCGAGTTGGTGGAGGCTTTGCGCGCCGCCAAAGCCGTCACCGTGTTGGAGCGTTCGGAAGACACCGCGCTCACCCGGTTGATGAGCCAGGCATTGTTCCGCGCTGGCGTTACCGGCCTAAACCTAACTACCGCCATTTTCGGTTTGGGGGGCCATGATGTGCAACCCCGGCATTTGGTGGCAGCTTTCCAAGCTATGACTGCTGAACGCCCCGCCCCGTTGGTCTATTTGGGTTCGCAGTTCTTCAGCGGCTTGGCTTCTCCGGTGCAAGAACGCTTGCGGGCGGCTTACCCCGAGACTCAAGCTATGGGTTTGGTGACCGAGCCGAACCCGGAGTTGTTGCCGCCCGGTTCGCTGCGTCTGCGTTTCCATTCGGTGGGTGGCTACGGCACAGTGGCTACCGGGAAATTGTTGACCGATATTTTGTCGGGCGCGTTGAATCTGCATTCCAAGTCTGCCCCTAAGTACGGTTCGGAGAAATCCGGGGCCGCCACCAATTACTACATCACGCTTTCGCCGGAACCGGTTTTGCTCACCAACGCCGAGTTGGAGGATGTCGATGTGGTGATCTCCCCGGATCACATGGTGTTCCAGCACACTAATCCTTTGAAGGGGTTAGCCCGGGGCGGGACCTTCATTATGCAAAGCGACCAGACTCCGTTGCAGGTGTGGCGGGATTTGCCGGATCATGCCCGCCGCACTATCCGGGAGCAACAGATTTCTTTCCTAGTGGTGGACGCCTTCCAGGTAGCCAAGAAGCATGCTCCGCGCGAGGAGTTGGAGACCCGCATGATGGGTATCGCGTTTATTGGGGCTGTGATTGGGCATGTTCCGCAGGTAGCGCAAGCGGCCGGGGGTGACATCCAAGACAAGGTGCGCGAACAGATTGTGAAGAAGTTTGGCCGTAAGGGCGCGGCCGTGGTGGACGGCAATTTATCGGTAATAGCCGATGGCGTCAGCGCTACCGTCAAGGTGGATTACCAGGGGGTGGAGTTCCGCGAAGCGGAGACTCAACCGAAACTGGCCGCTACGCGCACGGCAGCACTGTCTGCGGCGATGTGCCCGGCGGCATCGGCCCCGGCGGCGGCACCGCTGTTTGACCCGGCATATTACGAAGACTTGGTGGCCCGCCCCTTCCGGGAGGGCACTATTGCGGAAGCACCCGTGCTACCGGGAGCGGGGCTGTTTATGCCGCCCGCCAGCGGGGCCGCCAAAGACAAGGGCGTGTTCCGCCGCCAAACCCCTTTATTTGCCCCTGACGTTTGTACCGGCTGCCTGGAATGCGCTTTAGCTTGCCCCGATGCCGCCATCCCCAACCGAGCTCACGAAATCCGGGATTTAATCGCGGCGGCAGTAGACCAGTTGGATGCCCCCGCACCCCAGTTGGAATTGATCCGAGCCCAGATCTACCCCTGGGCGGAGTTGACTCGCCAAGCGCTGCGTCAAGATTCGGACTTACGGGACTTCCCGCAAGCGTTGCGGGTGGCCGCCGCTGAGCTGGAAGAACGCGCGGTGCAACGCCATTTGGAAGCCATTGTGCAGGCAGCAGCCACTTTCCCCGTAGCGCGCACGCGGCCTTTCTTTGATTCGGCAGAAGCGGAAGCCCCGGGCACTGGCATGTTGTTTAGCGCCGTGGTGGACCCGTGGAAATGCACCGGTTGCTTGCAGTGCGTGGATGTCTGTGGGCCGGCGGCGCTGACCACCACCGAGCAAGGCCCCACTTTGGCGGACCAGCTGGAACAACGTTTTGAGCGTTTGACGGAGCTACCAGCGCCTTCGAAGCGCTTACTGAAGGGGGTCTTGGAACCGGATGGTGACTTCAAACGGTTGCTGTTGGACCACGACTACTACTACGCGCTAGCCGGCGGGCACGGTGCTTGCCGGGGCTGCGGCGAGGTCACGGCCTTGCGTCTGCTCCTAGCCTTGAGCCACGCTTTGGGGGATGCTAAACGGACCAGCCACATTCAAGAACTGGAACATACTTTGGCCCAATTGGCGGTGGTGGATACCAGCACCCAACCGGAACGAGCCGAACGCATAGCGGCACTAGTAGACACTTTAGAACGCCGCCTGTTCCTCTATGAGGGAGGGCCCACTGGGCGTGGGCCCGCTACCACGGTGGTGGCTAATTCCACCGGTTGTTCCTCGGTTTATGCCTCCACCATGCCGTTTAGCCCTTACCAGGATCCGTGGGTGAACTCGTTGTTCCAGGACGCGCAACCGTTAGCGGTGGGCATCTATGAGGGCTTGGTTTCCGCCCTGGTCCCGGAGGTGCAAGCGTTGCGTGCGGCCCAATTGGAGTTGGCAGGCCAGTTTGACCCGGACCGCCACCCTAAGGAGCTTTCCACCGTTTCTTGGCGGGACTTCACCGCCGCCGAGTTGGATTTGTTGCCTGCCTTGTTGACGGTTTCTGGTGATGGCGCCGCATACGACATCGGCTTTGGTGCCCTGTCTCGGGTTCTAGCTGGTGGTACCCCCATCAAAGCGGTGGTGCTGAACACGGGCTCCTATTCCAACACCGGGGGCCAGGCCTCTACTGCGTCGTATACGGGGCAGGATGCCGATTTGGCGCGTTTTGGTAAAGCCCACAACGGTAAGCATGAATTCCGGAAAGAGTTGGGGTTGTTGGCTTCCTTCCACCCCCAAGTGTTTGCTTGTAGCACTTCCACCGCCTACCACTCGCATTTCTTGGCCACCGCTTATGCCATGTTTGAATACCGCGATGGTTCTGCCCTAATGGACGTGTATACGCCCTGCAGCACTGAAAACGGTATAGCTGAGGATTTGTCTAACGCGCGTTCGCGGTTGGCGGTTGACAGCCGCATGGCACCGCTGTTTGTGCACGACCCGAG
>JAISMT010000081.1 GCA_031276585.1 Bifidobacteriaceae bacterium | reverse complement strand
GCCGCCCGGTTGGACCGGTTCGGGTTGGATTGGGCAGGCTCCCATGAGTTTTAGCCAGCGGCCGGGCAGGTCTTGGGGGCAGTTCTATGCCGAGCATCAAATCCTGCCTTATGTGGCTGCCGCTACTCGCAGTGGTGCACTCGCGTCTCAGGACGCTAAGAGTCTTAGGGCTCTAGCAGAGCGGGTCAGTGAAGGACATTTTGATTCCCCGCAGCCTGCGTTGTTAGAACCGCAGGCCGCAGCCCGTTTGCACGGTGACTTGTGGACCGGGAATGTGTTGTGGACTGAGGTTCCTTTGCAAGCTAACCAATCTTGGACTGGTGCTGTTTTGATTGATCCGGCCGCTCATGGCGGCCACGCTGAAACCGATTTAGCCATGCTGGCACTATTCGGTTTGACGGGATTAGACACCGTGATAGCGGCTTATAACGAAGTATCGCCGCTGGCCGAGGGTTGGTCTGAGCGTATTGGCTTGCACCAGATCTATCCCCTCTTGGTTCACGCCGTATTATTCGGCGGGGCTTACGGTTCCAGAGCGGCGGAACGGGCACGGAACTACCTTTAGATTAATTTCCGCCGCTGCCGCCCGTCCACGTTTCACCATCGAAGGCCCAACCTCGGAGTCTCACCATTGAAGACCCAACCTCGGACGGGGTACCGCCCCAGAAAGACACGATTTTAGGCGGGTATCGCAAATATCGGACAGTTGGCTGGGTCTCCGCCAGTACTTGACCATGGCGAGAAAATTTTAGGGAGCGCCTGGCTGTTTTGAGTGCAGCGAGGAGGTTCTCTGTAGTGGGGTGTGCAGGGTTACTTACAAGGGAGAGGTTTTGTGGAGTGCTTTAGGATGGCCCGGTGCTTCCAAACTCGCTTGCTGACCTAGAACCGCGTCCCGCCTTGGGGCCATTAGATGGCCGTTATGCGGCTCAAACCGCCCCTCTAGTGGACTTCTTTTCTGAACCGGCGTTGAACCGCGCCCGTGTCCAGGTGGAGGTGGAATGGTTTATCCACCTGTTGGACCAGAGAGTGCTACCGGGAGCTCCCTCACTGGCGGCGGCTGAGCGGGAATACTTGCGTGGCATCGGGCAAGGTTTTTCTGCCAACCAGATAGCGGAACTGGCGGCCATTGAAAAGCAAACCGTCCATGACGTCAAAGCGGTGGAATATTTTTTGCAACGCCAGCTTGAAACGGCCCCTAAAGTGTTGGGTCCCCAAACTGTCTTAGGTTCCCACCTTAACCCGGTAATACATTTCGCATTGACCAGTGAAGACGTGAACTCGTTAGCGTATGCGCTGCTGGTGCGGGGCGGTATTGAACAAGTATGGTTACCGGCGGCGCGGGTGGTGGTAACCAAGCTAGAACAGATGGCGCACGCCCACGCTCAGGTACCCATGTTGGCTCGGACGCACGGCCAACCTGCCACGCCTACCACGTTGGGTAAGGAATTAGCGGTGATGGCGTACCGGCTGAACCGGCAATTGACGCGCGTTACGCAAGCCCAATACTTGGGCAAACTGAACGGTGCTAGCGGCACTTACGGCGCTCATGTGGCCGCCCTCCCGCAAGTGGATTGGCCCCAGGTGAGCCGTAGTTTTGTGGAAGGTTTGGGTCTGGTTTGGAACCCGCTTACCACGCAGATTGAATCGCATGATTGGCAGGCCGAACTATATGCCGATGTCGCCCGGTTTGGGCGGATACTACACAACGTGGCCACCGACATGTGGACCTATATTTCGCTGGGCTATTTTGCGCAAGCTCGTGGCCAAGGCAGCGTGGGTTCTTCCACTATGCCGCATAAGGTGAACCCTATTCGCTTTGAAAACGCGGAAGCTAACTTGGAAATCTCGGCGGCACTTTTGGACACGCTAGCCGCTACTTTGGTTACGTCCCGTTTACAGCGCGACCTGACTGATTCCACTACTCAACGCAACATTGGTGTGGCTTTGGGTCACTCCTTATTGGCTTTAGACAATATGCAGCGGGGCCTAGCCACCTTGGAAGTCAACCCTGAACCCATGCAAGCTGACCTAGCGGCTAACCCCGAAACCCTGGCCGAGCCGATCCAATCCGTGATGCGGGCCGCCGCCGTGGCCGGAATACCGGGGATGGACCAACCCTACGAACGGTTAAAAGAACTGACCCGAGGCAAACGGGTCTCGTTGGCCGAGATCAGGACCTTTGTACAAGGTTTAGGGCTGGATCCGGAAGCACAGGCCCGCTTAGAGACGCTCACTCCCGCCACCTACACCGGTTTGGCCGCCCAACTGGTGGTGGACTATTTGCCGAATTCCCAAACCTCTTCAACCCCTCCAGCTAAGGAAGGCTGAACCTGATATGAGCACTACCACTGTGGTTTACCGCGTTGACGGTATGACCTGTTCCCATTGCGTCAAAGCCGTTCAAGATGAGCTGGGAGAGTTACCCGGCGTGGAAGCGGTAACAGTGGAACTGGTGGCCGGGCAAACCTCTACCGTGAAGGTAGATTCCACCGTCCCCTTAGACCGGGCAGTAGTGGCTGCGGCCATCGAGGAAGCCGGATACCAACTGCTGCCGTAAGGACCGAGGTTTAGGGCCGCTGCCACTCCCGCCCCCAATCTCCACTTAGCGATTCAGGTTAAGGGCAGTACCGTCACTACCCGGCAGC
>JAISMT010000107.1 GCA_031276585.1 Bifidobacteriaceae bacterium | reverse complement strand
TACCGCGCTTTAGGGGTAGATGTAACCCTGATTTCTTCCCGCCATCAGGTGTTACCTTCCCAAGATCATGATGCGGCCGCTTTGTTGCAGGAATCTTTCAAAGACCGCGGCATTGTGATTTATAACGATGCTCGTGCGGTTTCAGCCCAACGGCGGGGCGATGGCGTGGTGGTGGGCCTGGCGGATGGCCAAGAAATAGAAGGTTCCCATTGTCTGATGGCGGTGGGTTCCATTCCTAACACTCGTGGCATTGGTTTAGAGGAAATGGGGGTGGAGTTGACCGAGTCGGGGCACATTGTGGTGGACCGGGTGTCCAGGACCTCAGTCCGGGGTGTTTACGCGGCCGGGGACTGTACCAACGGGTTGGCTTTAGCTTCCGTAGCGGCCATGCAGGGGCGGATTGCTATGTGGCACTCCCTGGGAGATTCGGTAACACCGTTGAATCTCAAGGAAGTTGCCTCCAACGTGTTTACTGCCCCCGAGATTGCGACGGTAGGCGTGACTCAAAAAGAAATCGATTCCGGTGCGATAGCTGCCCGGACAGTAGCGTTGCCGCTACGGGGTAACGCTCGCGCCAAGATGAAGGGCTTATCTCAGGGGTTTATCAAGATTTTCTGTCTTCCCACCACCAATATCATTGTGGGTGGTGTGGTGGTATCCCGTTGGGCTTCGGAGTTGATTCACCCCCTTTCGGTAGCCGTGAAAAATAAGCTCACCGTGGATCAGTTTTCGGAGTCTTTTGCGGTCTATCCCTCGCTTTCTGGTTCCATTGCCGAGGCCGCCCGGCGTTTACACGGCCACGGTGACCAGAAGGTCATCATGTACTAACCGCACCCCAGGTGAGAGAAACCCCATTCTGGTGTCCCGGTTTTATCGGAACAAGAAGGCAAATCGGGTAGGGGCGGTGCTTGGACCCGGTTGCGGTTTGGTCGCAGCTCAACTCCGGTGGAGGTAGGAACCGGTAGGCCTTTGGGCCTAGTATGGGGGTGGCCGGTGACGGCTCAACCCCCACAAGCGGAACCAATGAAGGAGTCCCTTATGTCGACCATGCAGGCGATCCAGCTCATCAAGCCCAACGAGTGGCCCGAGCTTCGAGAAGTACCTATTCCCAAACCCGGACCCGGGCAGATCCTGCTCAAAGTGACAGCAGCGGGCCTGTGCCATAGTGACATCGCGGTGATGGACTACTACGCCACCGTTTTGAACTATCCCTTACCCATGACTTTGGGACATGAGTGTGCTGGCACGGTGGTAGATGCCGACGATGGCGTGAAACACCTAGTGAACATCGGTGAAGACGTTCTGGTCTATGGACCTTGGGGCTGTGGCCGTTGCCGCCAATGCGCTGAAGGTTACGAGAACTATTGCTACAACGCGACTCGGATGAACATCACACCACCGGGATTGGGGCATGACGGCGGCTGCGCCGAGTACATGCTGGTGGACCGGGCCCGTTACTTGGTACCCATCAAGGACCTGGATCCGGTCAAGGCCGTGCCCCTGACCGATGCCGCCCTCACCCCCTACCACGCTTTGCAGCACTCGCGGCATAAGTTGGATGCCAACTCCTATGCGGTGGTGTTTGGTGTGGGTGGGCTGGGGCACACCGCTATTCAACTGCTCAAACATCTCACACCCGCCCGCGTGATCGCTTTGGATGTCTCCGAGAAGCACCTCGAATTAGCCCGGAAAGTAGGCGCCGATTACGCCATCAAATCTGATGCTGAAGCAGTAACTTTTGTCAAAGATTTGACGCACGGCCAGGGCGCTGAAGTGGTATTCGATTTTGTGGGCGTTCAGGCCTCCATTGATTTGGGGGCCCAACTCACCAAGGTAAGGGGCGATTGGAACATCGTGGGTATTGGTGGCGGCAAAGCCACCGTGGGCTTCGGGGTGGTGCCCTACGAATGCAACGTGTTTGCTCCCTATTGGGGTACCCGAGGTGAGTTGTACGACGTAGTGGCGTTGGCTCGCCGCGGCGTGATTGACATCCACACCGAGGAATACCCGTTAGCGGAAGGTGTAGAGGCCTACCACCGTTTGCATGAGGGCAAAGTAGTGGGCCGGGCCGTGCTGACACCCTGACCTGGTTTAGTTTTCTAAACGTGTCAGCAGCAGAGTTAGTGCGTCAGCTGGCGCACTAAACGTTTGGGCTCGGAGGGTGCAGTTACTACTTGGGTCCCGGTGGGCAACTGGGACTGCACTATCCGAGCCAGAACCAGGGCTTGCCGCGGGGAGGTAGTCCAACGCCGCACCAAGGGCTTCAAATGCCTCCGGTGGAAAGCGTTCCACCGGCCCGCCGCGCTGGTGCAGGCCCGCTCGGCCCGCAGCGCTACCGCTGCGGGCCGAGGGCTGGCTTTGAGAACGCGGCGGGTCCCCCGCAACCCACCCCGCAGCACTTTGAAAAATACCGCCGGCAGAATATATAACCCCCGGCCTAACCATTTAGCGGTGCGGTTGGGACCCGGTAAGTTAACCACTGCAATTCGCGGGTCCAGGCTCCCGGCCACACTGGTGTCCCCCAACAGGGCGGTCACGGGCCGCCTAGTCCTTAGGGCTTGCCGCACTCGGTTAGTTACCTGGTCCCACGCCCCCGCGGTGAGAGCTAAAACTGCCAAGGTGGGTTGGGCGGCATCGGGCGCTTCATAGGGGTCTAACCCGGCCGCCACCCGCCGTAACATGGCACCGAACCCAGCCATGCCGTAACGTTCTTCAATCCCCCGCCGTACCTCTAAAGCGGCGTCTTCCTCTGCCGCACTGCCCGCCAACAACGTCAAAGCCTGTAAGGCTCGCGCCCGTCCCCGCCGGCCCCGGGGGCGGTCCACCAATACCGCCCGGCCGGCTTGACAGGCTGGCCCCATGGTCTGTTCGGTACCGGCGTTACGGGCCGCTAACACCGGTAAACCCGCCAACAACCCTTCCAACGGCGCCAAACCAAAAGTCTCCCCGGGCGAGAGATGCACTTGCAGATCGGCTTGCGCCATCGCTACTGCCACTTCTTCCGAAGCTAAAGCGCCCCGGAATTCCACTCGCTCGGCTAGCCCCAGGCGGTGCACTCGGGCCCGTAACACTGGCTCGGCCTCACCGGCTCCCACAAACGCCAGCCGAGCCGCTGGATGCCGCTGCGCATAGGCAGCGAATAACTCTAGGGTGTCCAACACCCCTTTGGACCGGTGCAGGTTGCCTACGTAAAGCCAACGTTGGAACTCGGAGACCTGGCTGCGTTGGTGGAAAGGGAAAG
>JAISMT010000170.1 GCA_031276585.1 Bifidobacteriaceae bacterium | reverse complement strand
CTCTTCGACAAGTGCCGAATCTCGGCCCAATCATTCACACTAATCACTCCTCGGATTCTTCAGGAGTGGCACACAATTCAACCGCTGAAACTGGCCTACTTTTCAACCATCATCGACAGCCGTGTTGCTGAGGCTTGGGCTTGCCGTACGTCGCCGGAGGGCTTTGCTGTGCTTGCCGTGCGTCACGGGGGCCTTGCCGTAACGATCTGCGCCGCATTAGACCCGCCCCAGTGCTTGCCACGCGTTGCGGGGGCCTTGCTGTGCTTGCCACACGTTGCAGAGGTTTTCTCGCGTCTAGCTGAGGGCTCCCGGGTCTTACTGCGTCTTGCTGCGCTTTTAGGGGTTTTCTGGGTATTACCGAGGGCCCTACCGCTCTCACCGGGGCTTGTTGCAGCCTTAGTTCAGGAAAACAAGTTATCCACAGGACCGAAGTTTGAGGTTGAAGAGTTTCGGGTTGAACAATAGAATAAATGTATGAACCACAAGGTCACTACCACTACCGTATTAGAGGACGGTGAAGCGCGTTTGGATGGGTTTGATTTGACCTTATTGGCCGGTTCGCCCAGTGGTAGCACTCCCCCGAGCGGCGCCTTAGCTGGCGGGTTGAACAACAGACCACGGAGCGGGAGTAATGGTAGGCCTCAACCCGGGTCTCGGGCTGGTGGCGTTCCCAGCAAAGTAGGAGGTGGGGATAAGCAACACACGCAGAACCAGGGGGACCAGAATAGTGACCCCCCGAATAGTGACGCCAGGAACAGTGACCTCCCGAACCACAGCGCTCAGAACCATGGCGCCCAGAACGGTGGCGCAAACGGGGGAGGAACGTTGGGGTGGATCGAGAGCCTGGGAAGCGTGGTTCAAGATGCGGACCCAACACTATTGGCTTGCTGGGAAGCACTAGGCAAGTTTGTTCGGTTAGATCGGAAAGGCGCCTCAGCGCGGAGGCGGTCAGCCAACTTGGTGATGGTGGCTTGGATGCGTGAACAGGTGGGTGCGGTTTGTGCGATCTTAGCTGCAGAGGCCGAACACTTTGGTTCCACCCAAGTGACTTCCGGGGTAGATACCGCTACTCGTTTAGCGCAAGTGCTGGGGGGTTCTGCCCGGCAAGCCCATGGTCTAGTAAAACAAGGTGAAGTGTTAGGTAGTTTCCCAGTACTGGGAGAGGCCGCCCAGCTAGGGGGCTTAAATCAACAACAGGCTCAAGTGTGCGCTAAACAACTAGCCGATTTCCCGGTCACAATTTTGGGTGACAAGGCTCTAGAACAGGCACAACGCCAGTTAGTGGTGGAAGCCAAGCAACTAGATACCGTCAGTTTGGAACAACGCGCCAAGGGGTTAGTGAATAAGGCATTAGTCCAAGCTCGAATTGATCCGGCAGAGCGTGAAGAGTTAGAGCATCGTAAAGCCATCAAACAACGCCATATTTGGTTCAACCAAACAGGTGCTTCCATGCGGTTTGGGGGACAGCTGCCGGTTGGGCTGGGTTTACGGTGGCAACAAACCTTACAAACCATGGCTCGCCAAACTTTGAAACAACCCTCCGGCCGCAGCGAGTACTTAGATGAAGACCGGGCATCGTTCGCGGCGTTAATGATTGACGCGCAAAGCGACTTAGTGAACCAAGCCGCTCAGAGTGCCGCCCTAGGCAAACTCACTACCGGGCACACTACCCGCCGCCACACCACCGGCCCTCATACCACGGGCCCCCATACCGCCAACCCTCACACCGCCGACCCTCAGGCCACCAGCCCGGATATACAAACCCCGACTCCCGCGAACCGGCACCGCGGCGCGAATTCTCTTGAGCACACCGGCAATAAACCGCCAGATTCCAATGGTGGTGTAAGCGTGCGAGTGTTACCACAAGTGTTAGTGGTAGTGCGGGCCGAAGACTTAGCCCTGGGAGTCCCAGCGGGGGTTAGCGTAGATGGAACCACCCCGGCTTCCAATAGTGAAATAGCTCGTTGGTTATGTGATTCCCAAGTGCGTCGAATAGTAGTCAACTCAGCTAGTGAGGTATTGGATGTGGGCCGTAACCAAAGATTTGTTACCAAAGCCATACGCTTAGCTTTAGAATTCCGGGATGGCGGGTGCTGCTTCCCGGGGTGTGATCAACCAGTTGGGGCTTGTGAAGCCCACCACCTGGTGCCTTGGTGGGCTGGAGGAGAAACTAATTTGAATAATCTAGTTTTACTTTGCCCCCGCCATCACGAAGTAATAGAACCCTCGCGCACACTGAGAAAAGGCACCATTCCGGACGCGAAAGGCTTCGATGATCCCTGGCGTTGGCAAATCCAAATCAACCCCACCCACGGCCATCCTCAAGTGATCCCACCCCAACGTTTAGACCCCCAACGCAAACCCCAGCTACACGCTCGGATACAACTCAAACTTCAAAAACATCTAGAATGAACACATAAGGCTTATTAATAAGCCTTGTTTTGAGCGTATTTAGTTACAAGGCTTTGGTTACCTGTTTTCTGGCTTTGAGCGTGGCGCGCACATAGAAGCTTATTCATAAGTCTGAACGTCGTGGCGTCGCAAGGTCCCTGACCCCGGCATATATGCTAAAGGAGGTTGGGTATCCACACTTATGTATCGCAAGGTCCCTGGTCCGGGCCGGTAGGGTGGCTATGCTTGGACGTTGGACTCATTAACAATCCCCATAATAACAATGAGGCTTGTTATAACTTCATAGGTTATGCCCCTAATAGACCTGGTAACATAACCTCAATTAAAATCGTGCATCTATAGCAAGGAGAGAAGAATGGACGGAGCGGTAGTTTTTCTAGGATCAATTGGGGCTTTAATCGCAATCTTAGTGACGGTTCTCGTGGTTTATTTTGTACGTGCTCGGAAAGCTCCCACCACTATTCCCGTGCCCGAACTTGTGAAACACGATGACATATATGAGGCCCACATTCAGTTAGTGGGCGGGCCGCGCGGAAAACAAACCTTCGGTGGGAGTTTACCGGCCAAAATTGCACTATGCGAGGAACGGTATCCCGTTGGCTCTATCCTGCAGTTTGGACATCACTCTTTCCGGGTAGATGCAGGCAAGCGCCAGGAATTCCCTGACATGCTACGCGACACTCGCTGGGTGCTTTCACTCACAGAAGTCCAATAAGGGCTAAAAAGACGATGGATTCGACTGCACCCAATACGAATAGCGAAGCAACTCCAATTTCAACTCATGACTTGTTGGTGGACTACAGCAAGCGGGTACAAGTGAGACAGGTGGTTACACATTGGACCATTTTTCTAGTTTTACTTGCCGTCACCTTGCTTCCACCGGTTCGTAACATACTCACCGAATGGCGGGAGGGAGCCACCGAAAAACCAGTGCAGTTCGTGCTGGATATGGGACTCAATTTTTGGTGGGCTGGAATCGCTGTGGTCCTGTCCTCATGGGCCATTCTGCGGCATCGGCAGATTTTCGAATCATTACGGCTCTACGAAGACGGTTTAGGTTTAGTCCAGCAGGGTGTTGAACGCCTAGTTCCATGGCCGGAAGCGAAGTTCACAATGGGCTCTCTAGGGGAGAGTTTCCATATGGAAATCCGTTCCGTGGGCCTCAAACAAGCACACTATTCATGGACTGACTTCACTCAACCTTCCAAACTAGAGGCTCTTCTGCGCCGCTTCGGCACTTGGCTCTAACCAAACCCAGCCAAGTCAAGTCCAGTAGCGACAGCACCCCCACCCAAAAGAAGTATCTGTCCGCATGATGGAGTCCAAATGGACTGACTTCACTCAACCTTCCAAACTAGAGGCTCTTCTGCGCCGCTTCGGCACCTGGCTCTAACCAAACCCAGCCAAGTCAAGTCCAGTAGCGATAGCACCCCCACCCAAAAGAAGTATCTGTCCGTATGATGGCATCCAACCGGCAGACAAAGAGTGGAAATGACAAACGACACCAGGTTCACGCTGCCGCTCTACACCGTGCCGTTGGCGGCATCGTTTCTGGGCATGCACCGTACCACCCTCAACAGCTGGGTAGGGAAACCTCATTTACTGACAGTGCTTCCCGGGCAGCGCTTGGAGCCGCGTATTCCGTTTATGGGTTTGGTCGAAGCCCAGTTCTACGGTGAACTGCGTAGAGCGGGTTTATCAATGCAGGCCATAGCCTCAGGAATGAAAGCCGTGAGGCATGATTTAGGGGACCGGATGCTAGAACGTGGGGTGCTAGCCCACGACGGTAAAGACATTTTGATGAACCTAGCCAGCGCCGGTGACAACCCCGAATGGGAACGGGCCCGTGACCGCCAGGGCGGTCTACCTGAAATCATAGAAATTGGTTTGAAGCCCATCATCTATGTTGATGATGACCTGCCTGGTCGAGTCCGCCTCACCGCTTACGGCAACACCTCCGTTGTAGCTGATCCCCGGTTCGCATTTGGCCAGCCCATCGTTGAAGCATCTGGTTCGCGGGTAGAAGACATTCTGAGCCTTTTCAAGGCGGGGGAAGCGGTCTCAACCGTGGCCGAGGAAATGGGTGTGAGCACAGATGACGTCGAATCCATCGTCCGAATGCATCTTGCCCTCGCGGCCTAATCTGCTCATCGACCACAGTTTGGGTCGGATCACCGTGCCTGCATTCTTCCGAAACATAGGCTTTGAGACAACCACCATCCTGGAACTGTTTGGACGAGCTGACGTTCCCGATGTCGAGTGGATTAAAATAGCTGGAGAACGTGGTCTAGTTGTGGTTCACAAAGACGCTCGTATTCCGTTACCGACCGGCGGAACGCCGGGCGGTAGTCGCAGCGGGCCTGCGGATGGTCTGTTTAACCAGTGGAAACCTGAAAGCGGAGGAAATGGTGGCTCGCTTCCGAGACAATCTAAAGTTAATTGAGAAATAGTGGGGGAAGCCCGGCCCCTGGATTCTGGCTGTGCGCCGTGATGGCGTAAAAGAACTACCGCTCAGCTAAGCGGTTTGAGGACTACCTAGCGGGGGCTTGGCGCGAAGCAATTAATTTGGCCGATTGGCTGCTCCGGGGCCCAACTCAAAAAGGGCAGGTGTGCGTTTACAGTTTGACCGTCCACCAAATGAGCCGCCGTTGGGTGGTCCAGGTGCAACATCGGGTCGTCAAAATGCACAAACGCGGTTGCCAACTGGACCCGCAAAACAAAATCCAAATCTTCCCGGCCCCAACCCTCGTAACGTTCATCCATGCCGTTGACGGCCTCAAAAACGTCCCTACGTAACCACATACACATACCGGGTGGGCGGTGTACCAAGAATCCACGCAATTGCTCCCAGCCCACCTCGGGGTTCCCAGCAATGCAGCGCGCTGCAATCGCGTACTGGGAAGACCTGGCGTCCAAATACAAAAGGTCCCGGAACGGAAGAAAGGCACCCGTACCGGGGCGCTGAAAACGCTCACTATTACGGCGCAAGAAGTCACGATCCACCAGGGAATCAGCATCAAGTATGCAGATCAACGGGGCTTGTGGCGCCGCATTTACTACGCCCACATTGACTGCCCAACATTTGTTAAAAGCACCTGCCTTAGGGGCAAACAAGTACTGGTCAGCGTGACCGGATATCAACTTCTGCCAACGCGAGCGCTCATCCGATTCCACTACACAGACACGGTAGTTCGCGGCTTCCAATGTTTGGTCCCGCAAGGAACGCAAACAGGCCACCAAGTTGCGGATACGCTCGCCCCCAACCGAACGGTCCCGAAACGGGATCACTACTAACACCAGGGGGTCCGCCCCGGAGCGGGAAGAGCTCGATGCTGCCAGCGACGCCGCCGACATGTCCCTCACTGTCACGCCCCCCGCCACCGCAGCCCCCGCTGTCATGCCC
>JAISMT010000169.1 GCA_031276585.1 Bifidobacteriaceae bacterium | reverse complement strand
TACGGACTCAGCTACTGCTGCGTCCGTTCCAGCCGGGGATTAGAGCACTAGTTGAGGCTATAGAGAGCTTCCGCGTCAGTTAATGAGGTGGCGGCCGACGAATTCACCTTAAGTTCGTTGTGGGGGCCGCCAGCTTGACTTGGGGTAGTGGTCGGCTGCGCGGGTGTTCCGGTAGGGATGTTGGTAGCAGTGGCCGGTGGTTGTTTAAGTCCGAGCGCCGAATCTAGGTCAGTGACCAGGTCGCGCACATCTTCCAGACCCACTGACAACCGTAATAGTGTCTCGTCAATTCCTAGCTCCCGGCGTTGGTCTTCCGGGATATCGGCATGGGTTTGGGTGAATGGGTAGGTGATTAGAGATTCGGTTCCACCCAGAGATTCTGCAAATTGAATCACTTTGACGGTGGCGAGCACCTGGTGAGCTACTGTTTCGCTGGAAACCCTAAAAGAAATCATGGCGCCGTGGCCACTGGTTTGGCGTTCGCTGATGGCGCGGTCGGGGTGGTTTTCTAGGCCGGGATAATAGACTTCGTGGACTGCTGGATGGCTTTGCAGCCAGTTAGCTAAAGTAGCGGCCGAGGCGGCTTGGCGTTCCAGGCGCACCGCCAAAGTTTTGAGTCCGCGAAGCGCTAACCAAGAATCGAAAGGCGCTAACACGGCGCCTATAGTGCAACGCAAGGTGCCAATCCGTTCCGCTAAAGCGGCATCGTGCACTACTACCACCCCGGCTAAAGTGTCATTGTGTCCCGCTAAATATTTGGTAGCGGAATGTAAAACAACATCGGCACCTAATTCGAGGGGACGCTGGAAATAAGGTGTTAGGAAAGTATTGTCCACAATTAGCAGAGCGCTGGCGGCATGTGCGGCTTCAGCTACCGCAGTAATATCCACAACTTGCATCATCGGGTTAGTGGGTGTCTCCACTAAGACCGCCACCGTGTTTGGAGTAATGGCCGCTGTTATTTCCTGAGCGGTAGCGGCCCGGCTAAACTGCAAGCCGTTTTTGGCGGAAATGTTTTCCAAAAGACGGTAAGTGCCGCCATAAAGATCGGTGCTAACCACTAAATGGTCTCCGGGGGTAAATAGCTCAAGCACTGTGGCAATGGCGGACATGCCAGAAGTGAAAGCGAAAGCTTCGCTGCCGGATTCGAGGGCTGCCATAGCGGACTCGAAAGCCGAACGGGTGGGGTTGACGCAGCGAGTGTAATCAAAGCCAGTAGATTGGCCCACTCCGGGGTGGGCAAAAGTGGCAGTTTGGTAGATGGGAGTGGAAATGGCTCCAGTGGAGTCCGGTGCGGGGCCAAATCCGTGAATACATCGAGTGGAGAAATACATATATAAGGTCCTTCGCTAGCCGAGGTGGCGGAGACACAAACGTTGTCTGGGGTCTATCTAAGAGGTCCCCACAAAATCTTCTCCCAGTGGTCGAACCTTCTACAGCGGCTCTGTGCGAGAAAACTTAGGTGTAAGTGTCAATATCTTGTCAACCAAAGTGGTTTAGGTGGGGTATCGCGCGCCGCAGGGTAACCGGAGCTGATTGCTTCAGCCAAGCCACGTGGGTGTCCGTAGACGCAGTTACCGATTTTCGGGTGAAAGCTGCTGGGCTGGCCTAATGCGACGCGCGCGAGGGCATTCGCTGGCACATTCGCCTGTCGGGCTGCCCGTTTCGCGTCTCGGTCACGCGCCCACCTTACATGGGGTTGCCGGGACTTGTCTTACGGTCCGGTGAGTCGTCTTTACATTTGTCTCAATTACGTTGGTGTCTAAAGGTATGCGGTTGGCGTGGTGTCCGGCATGGTGGGCGATGCCGCGCGTGGTACCCACCACCAGGTTTAAGCCACCTTCAATGCCGGCACTGTGCCTAGTTTTGGGGCACCGCTTTGTCCCTGCTCCGAGCTTCAGTTTGGCCCCAAGAAGGCAGTCAGCGGCAGCGCCCAGCAGCGTTCCCCCAGGGGCAAAACAGACGTTCCGGTGTAAACCACATAGCTGCGGTCTAACCCCATCTTTTGGTCCAATGCCTGCAAACCAGCGGTGTCTTTCAAACCCACCTGGCTGGAGGATTTGACTTCGATGCCAACTCGCCGCCCTTCCGTATCGGAGAGCACTAAGTCAACTTCTTGGTGCGTTTTGGCGTGGCGCCAGTAGAAAGCTTCAACTGGCCAGGGAGCAAATTGGAGGCAGGGCAGAATTTGGTTGACCACATAGGACTCGAGCAGGTGCCCCAAAGTGGTGGCGGTTTGAGCGGTTTTGGGATTAGCGCGGGTTAGCGATTCAAAAGCGAACGCTGTGTCCACGGGATGGATTTTGGAGCGGGCCCGGTTTTGCCGGGTGGGGTTGGTGGCCAGGTTAGGTAGGAAGCGCAACAAGAAGCGTTGTTCCATGATGTCGAGGTAGCGTTCCACGGTGCGCGGGTCGAGGCCTAGCCGGGTTCCTAAGCTAGAGACGTTGAGAATCCCGGCTGCATCCCGGAGGCAAGCGTCTAGGACTCGCAGGGCTAGGCCGGCATCGAACCGGTCATCTGGTAGTACTTTTTCGGTTAGTAACCCAGTGGTCATGTCTCGAATCCACCGTTGCGTGGCACGGGTGGATAGTTGGTTTAGTGCCAGGGTGGGGAACCCGCTTGCCCTGATCTGTTCTTGCCACTGGGGTAGTTCTGGGGAAGCGGCGGCTGGCGGTAGATCTTTGAGTACTTCACCGGTGAAGAGACGTTCAATCAGGTTACGGGTGTTTTCGGGGTGCCCCGCTGTTTCGGCTGCGGTGAGGGGTGCTAAAGTCCACCGTTGGACGCGCCCAGTGAGTGGGTCTGAGCCTCCCAAGCCAGTCCGGCCGATGCTCGCCGAGCCGGTCAGTAAGAACCGCCGGTTAGAGCCAGCTTGGTCTACCAGAAACTTGATTTGCAGCGGTAGGTCAGCCAAAAGTTGGGCTTCGTCGATGATGGTGCGGGGGGCTAAGGAGGCCAGCCAGGCGGGTAGGTCGTGGGCTGCAAGTTCAGCGGTTACTGGGTCAGCTAAGTTTTCGTAAGCATCCCAGATGGCAGCTGCGTGCAACTTGCGGGCCGTGTGGGTTTTACCGGACATGCGGGGGCCTTCTAGGACTATCACGGGCGGTAGCCCGGGAACTAAGTCCGGTTCGATTGCCCTAGGCGCTTCCATAGCTCTCAATATAACTAGCGGTAGCTCGGATTTCCACCCATACGATGCTGGAATATTCCTACATTCGATGCCGGAATATTCCGGCATTATAGCTCGCGATATTCCACGTTGTTGGGATGTGAGTCCGGATGCCTATGGCCCGAGTCTGCATTCTTGGCAAAGTTTGGCAAAGCATGTAGGTTGGGGGCATGTCCACTATGAACGTTTCTCTACCACCTGATTTGAAGGAATACGTGGAGCGCCGGGCTGCTGGTGGCTCATTCGGTACTACCAGTGAATACATCCGCGA
>JAISMT010000136.1 GCA_031276585.1 Bifidobacteriaceae bacterium | reverse complement strand
TGTCTGCTGCCGTCCGTACCGCCAAAGAGCTAGTTACACGGGGTATTCAACACCGAGTCAGCGGCCACACGCCTTTTGACACCGTGTGGCAAGGCGCATAACCCTAGCTCTGGGTACGGGACAAGCGGGTAGCCAAACGCGCTCCACCCCGGTATAGCGCCGCTTGGGTTAAGAGCGCCCCTATTACTAGCGGCAGCACCGGGAACAGATAAACCACTGGCAAGCCCACTAGATCATGTAAAGCTTCTAGGATCTGGGCGCCTTCTGGGTCAAAGAAGTAAAAGTAGTTGGCAGCGGGTACCCAGGTGAGACGTAGCGTCCAGTTGAGTGCTGCCATAAAACCCACCAAAATCCCGAAGTAACCCAGGGTTTTCCAAGCTTCCTTATAGTCCGGCCGGTACAACCCCAACGCCGCTATCAACACGCCTATCACCACGTTCAACCCGTGTGAGCCAAAAAACCCCACTGCCAGGGGCGTAAACACTCCCACGCCTTCAATGCCGGTAGCTGGCGAAAAGAACGCCATAAAACCCGCTAGACAGCCAATGAAGTAGGTGAAACCGCGCAAAACTGGCGAATCGATCAGGATCGCGGGGATCAAACTAAACGTAACCAGGGAACAGAGCTGAAGCGGCATGTTGTAGACCACATGAGCCGGAAAATTACTTTGGGTGGACAAACCCACCATGTAGAACCCGAAACAGATCAGGTTTACCCCAGCAGTACCAAGGAGCAGCTTTTTACGTCCAGCTAGGTCTAACCGCCGCCCGATGCCGTACAACCCCCCGCCTATCGCCGCCAATACGACTATAAAAACAAACCAAGGCAGGGAGAAAACATAAATAGGGGGATTCACAGCCCCTTAGTTTACTGAGGTAATTAGGGGGTGGTGACTAACTAAGCTTCTTCAGTCAAGTTCCGGGTTTTAGTGATGTCCAGCGGTATACCAGGACCCATCGTGGTGGATAGAGTCCCCTTCAACAGGTAGCGGCCTTTAGAAGTAGTAGGCTTCAATCGGATCACCTCGTCCAAAGCGGCAGCATAGTTTTCCAGCAACGCTTGGTCCGAGAAAGAGGTTTTACCAATAATGAAGTGCAGGTTAGCGTGGCGGTCCACTCGAAACTCGATTTTGCCGCCTTTAATTTCGCTAACCGCTTTAGCCACATCCATGGTCACGGTTCCGGTTTTAGGGTTGGGCATTAGGCCACGGGGACCTAAAACGCGACCCAAACGGCCTACTTTCCCCATCAAATCAGGGGTGGCCACAGCAGCATCGAAACCGGTGTAACCACCAGCCACCTTCTCAATCAGATCGTCAGCCCCCACCTCGTCGGCTCCAGCCGCAATAGCCTGTTCGGCTTTTTCGCCTTGGGCAAATACCAACACTCGGGCAGTTTTGCCAGTGCCGTGGGGTAGATTCACGGTGCCGCGCACCATCTGATCGGCTTTGCGGGGGTCCACACCCAAGCGGAATACCACTTCTACCGTTTGGTCAAACTTGGCCTCGGCTAGCTTTTGCGCTAGCCGCACCGCCTCTAGCGGCGCATAGTTGTTGGTCCGGTCCACCAATAGGGCGGCTTTACGGTATCCCTTAGAACGCTGTGTCATCTGCCTGTCTTTCTATAGTTTGCAGCCGTGGTTCGGGCCAGCGTGACCCTCCCACATCTTCTTGGTTAATCGGTTACGGTGACGCCCATTGACCGGGCCGTGCCGGCAATGATCTTGGCGGCGGCATCTAAATCATTAGCGTTCAGATCCGCCATCTTGGCGTTTGCTATTTCCCGGCATTGCTCCCGGGTGATGGAACCCACCTTCACCGTATGGGGGGTGGCGGATCCTTTATCCAAGCCAGCCGCCTTTTTGATCATCTCGGCCGCTGGTGAGGTCTTCAATACGAAGGTAAAAGAACGGTCCTCGTACACCGTGATTTCTACCGGTACCACGTTGCCGCGCATGGATTCGGTGGCGGCGTTGTAGGCCCGGCAGAACTCCATAATGTTGACGCCATGGGCACCCAAAGCGGGGCCAATGGGCGGCGCTGGGTTAGCCTGGCCCGCCTGGATCTGTAATTTGATCAGGGCGGATACCTTCTTCTTGGGAGGCATTTTGTGATGGTCCTGTTCTACTGCTCTTGCTTACGGTTCATTACTGTTGCTTGGCCACCTGGCTGAAGCCAAGCTCCACCGGGGTCTCGCCACCAAAGATGGACACCAAAACCTTCAGTTTACCGGTCTTGGGATTCACCTCGGAGATGGTAGCAGCCAAGGTTTCAAAAGGACCATCGGTGATGGTCACGTTCTCTCCCACGGCGAAGTCCAAAGTGGCTAATGCTTCGGCCCCAGCGGCCGCCGCAGCTGCCTCGCTCGTCGGATCAGACGGATCCTCGAACCGGGGCGCCAACATGGACACCACTTCATCTAATGTCAACGGCACGGGCTGGTGGGTGTGGCCCACAAACCCAGTTACTCCGGGGGTATGGCGCACCACACCCCATGAGTCATCATCCAAATCCATACGTACCAGCACATAGCCCGGTATTCGCACCCGGCTCACCACTTTGGGCTGGGAGTTTTTGATCTCGGTGACTTCTTCCATAGGCACCGCCACTTCAAACACCGAATCTTCTTGGTGCATGGAAGCGATCCGGGTCTCAAGGTTGTGCTTAACCCGGTTTTCTTGCCCCGCGTAGGAGTGAATCACGTACCAGTCACCTGGTTTGGCGGCCAAGTCGCGGCGGAAATGGTCCAGCCGTTCGGCGGCGGTCAGTTCCTCCAATTCACTGCCGACTTCCACTTCAACCTTTTGATTTACCACTTTGGCTCCCTTTCCTCACCTTTTACGCATAGCACCCCGGTCTCAGCCGAACAGTGCCATAACACCTTTGCCAGCCAGCCAATCGATGCCAAAGATGAAGGCCATCACAATCACCACGAACACCACCACCACTTTGGAGTAGGTCATGAGTTCTTGCCGGGTGGGGCGAACCACTTGTTTTAGCTCGGAGACCACTTCGCGGATAAAACGCACCAGACGTCGCACCAAACGACCCACGGGCCCTATCCGACGCTTGGCCGCCGGTTTGACCTTGGCCATTGATTCTCCTTCACGCGTTTAAGTGTCTTTGACTTGATAGTTACATACAGCTTTAGTTATGCAGGGCAGGCGGGACTCGAACCCACAACCGCCGGTTTTGGAGACCGGTGCGCTACCAATTGCGCCACTGCCCTCTAAGAATCCGGTGATAAATCTAAGATTCCTAGACCCTAACCGTGTTTGTCTTCCGCGTTTCCTTAGGTCAGAGCTTTGCTCTGGCCACGTCAACACGGGTCGCGAAGCGCGAGTTGAAACCTACGCTCCTAACACACCCGCCCGAAGTCTCCTAGGGGAGGGCCTGACGCGACAGAACCCCAGCAGGAACCTTGAGCTGGTTTGCCAAAGTTCCGGGTTCTTAACGGCTAGACAACAATCAGCCGCCCAGTGTATGCGATGTGGGCCCCTTTAGGCGAACCGTGCCATGATTGACCCCATGACCGCAGCCAAGGCGCGCCTGTCGCAGCGTATAGC
>JAISMT010000105.1 GCA_031276585.1 Bifidobacteriaceae bacterium | reverse complement strand
GTGGTTTCCAGTTGCTTCCGCCTTGGCCGGAACGGCTAGAACCGTGGATTGTGTTAACGCCCCACGCGGGGGACTTGGCGGCCTTGTTGAGCGACCGGGGGGTGCCGGTGGAGCGGTCTCAAGTAGAGTCCAACCCGGCCCATTGGGCTCGGATGGCAGCCCAAACGGTGGGTGGAACCGTGCTGTTGAAAGGTCCAGCCACGGTGATTGCGGGGCAAGACGGTTCCCTCTACGTGCAAGATGACGGCACTCCCTGGCTGGCTACCGCGGGAACCGGGGATGTGTTAACTGGGTTGATTGGTGCTCTTTTAGCGGGAATGGGGGCTTCTGCTGCCATCGTCCCTGAGCTGCCACCTAAACTGGCGGCTTTGGGAGCCATGGTTCACGGCCGGGCTGGGGTGCGCGCTGCTGGTGTGGGGCAAAAACCGGGCGGTATCGGACGTCCTATCAGTGCTATGAACGTGGTGGCGGCACTCCCTGAGACCATCGCTGAGTTATTGCAAAGCCACTAAATTACAGCCTCGAGGCAGGCGCCCTCGAGCATTGGGTGCTTGAGAGAAAACATCAAAGTAGTAGAAGCAGAGCCGTATTGACTCTCTCTTCCTAGCAGGCCCCGCAAAAGATTCGACCGCAGGGAGAAGATTTTGCGGGGACCCCGAGGAACTCACCTCCCAAAATCTCTTCGCACCGCTCAGATCTTTGGGGAGGACCCCGAGTTAAGAAAAAGTCGGATCAAGTGCCAAGGTTTCAGACCCCTAGTGGGACTAGTAGTCAAACAACGCGCTAGTGTGGCCGGGAGGCCACACTAGGGTGGGGAATTTGTCCGGTACCGTGTCACGTTGATAGGGGAGTGGGAATGAGTCACCTGCGGGCCATAGTCAATTTGGATGCGATCCGGCACAACGCTGCCTTGTTACTGGAAAAAGCCCAGGGCGCTCAATTGATGGCCGTGGTAAAGGCCCAAGGGTATGGGCATGGTGCGGTTCCAACAGCGGTGGCGGCCTTAGACGCTGGCGCTACTTGGCTCGGGGTGGCCCAATTGGAAGAAGCCAAAGCCGTGGTCCACGCGTTGGGCGCTAAGCGGCGTGGTGCCCGGGTGTTGTCCTGGCTGTACCCGCCGGACGCTGACTTCGCGGCCGCCTGCCAAGCCGGAATCGACCTGGGGGTTTCTTCGCTCCCGGCGCTAGACGGCATCGGCGCGGCGGTACGTAAAGCTGTGCTGGCCGGAAACGCACGCGAACTGGTAGCCCGCGTCCATCTCAAACTGGATACTGGGTTGGGACGAGCTGGAGAAAACAAAGAGCAATGGGCGTCCTTAGTACGGCGGGCGTTAGAGCTGCAAGCGGAGGGGTTAGCAGAAATCCGGGGAGCGTGGAGTCATTTTGCTTATGCGGATGATCCGGGAAACCCCACCATCGCGGCCCAAATTACGGCTTTTGAAGCCGGGTTAGAACTAGCCGAATCTTTGGGGGCGCGTTTCGAGGTACGTCACCTAGCTAACTCGGCTGGGCTATTAACCGGACTACCCGTCACCTACAACCTGGTGCGACCCGGGCTAGCCCTCTACGGGCTTTCCCCCATTCCGCAGGTGGCCACGGCATTGGATTTGGGGCTAGTGCCAGCCATGGCTTTGGAATCTTACCTCTCCCTAGTCAAGCCCGTTCCTGCTGGTCAGGGTTTGTCTTACGGTCACATTTACACTACGCCTCTAGATACGGTTACTGGGATTGTGCCCGCTGGGTATGCCGATGGTATTTTCCGTTCCGCTTCCAACCGCGGTCCCGTGCGAGTGGGGCGGCGTAACCTAACCGTGGCGGGGAGAGTCTGTATGGATCAGTTTGTGGTGGACCTGGGGTTAGGGGCTACCGACCAGCCGGGAGATCGAGTGACACTGTTTGGGCCCGGTTTAGACCAGGAACCCACCGCCCAGGATTGGGCCGACGCTGCCGGCACCATTGCTTACGAGATAGTCACCCGTCTACCGGCCCACGTGCCGCGTTATTACATTGGGGCGGGGACTAAAGGGGGGCGTTTGCTCTGATGGGGCTACTCTTCACTTCTGGTCTACCCGGCTCGTCTGATGGCACGTCCGGTCCCGCGGGTATGGCCGATGCCGCCGAGTTGGCTTTACCGCAAACGTTGCAGTTACCTACCGCCCAAGATACCCGCGCGCTGGGGCGGAACCTGGCTCGGTTTTTAGGTCCCGGTGATCTAGTGCTTCTCAGCGGTGGTCTGGGGGCAGGCAAAACCACTTTGACTCAGGGATTAGGCGAAGGGTTAAGGGTTCGCGGGCCGGTGTCCTCACCAACCTTTATCATTGCGCGAGTGCATCCAGCTTTGGGTTCTGGGCCTGCTTTAGTCCACGTGGACGCCTACCGCTTGGGCGGCCTATCTGACCGGGAGGGTTTAGCGCAGTTGGATGACCTGGACTTAGATGCTGCCCTAGAGGATTCGGTCACGGTAGTGGAATGGGGGGAAGGTTTAGCGGAACGCTTGGCTCAAGACCGGCTTGAGATCCAGTTGGAACGCCACCGCGGCGGTACCGGTGCTCCCAACAGTTCCAGCAATTCCAGCGGTCCCCGGGGCCCTTCTGGTAGCGATACCACCAACGGTGCACCCCACTACACCAGCAGCGTCGGACTTGGCTTGGAAACGGACCCCCCTGACCCAACCGAATTGCGGGTGGCGCGCTTACGGGGTGTGGGGGCACGGTGGGGCCAAACGGAGGGCATTCGGTGACCCCTGCCCGGCACGTCAGCTTCCGGGTGGCGGTGGTGCTGGCTATTGCAGCCCAGTTCTCGGTCAATGCCGGTTCGGGATTTGCGGTACGAGCCTTCGAAGTGACCAACGCGGCCGCCATCGTGTTCCTGCGTAACGGTTTGACTGCCTTGGTGTTGTTGGCGGTGATTCGGCCGCAGTGGCGGGGGGTGAGCCGCCGGGCTTGGACAGCGGTGCTGTGTTACGGCATCTCTATGGCAGTAATGAACTCCGTGTTCTATGAGGCCATCAACCTGATTGATGTGGGTAGTGCTGTCACGGTAGAGATCATGGGGCCTTTAGTGCTCTCGGTGGTGTTGGTACGCCGGTGGACGGCCTGGCTGTGGGCCGTGTTAGCCGCCGTTGGAGTAGCGATGCTCTCCCGGTTCGATTTTGCCGCCATGACCAGCGCCGGCACGGTTTTAGCGGCTACTGCGGGGGTGGCTTGGGCCGGCTACATTATGTCCGCCCGTTGGGTGGGGCGCGAGTTCACCAACCTAGATGGGCTAGTTTGGGCCATGGTGGCCACTGCGTTGTTCACTATGCCGCGGGGCGTGATTGGGTTGGCCCAAAACCCAGTTACACCCACCATTTTGCTTTGGGGTTTAGTGGTGGCGCTTACAGGAACTTTGATCCCGTATTGGTTTGAGGTGATAGCGCTGCGCGGTATGTCGGCTGCCACTTTTGGGGTGATGACCGCTTTGGCACCGGCTTCAGCAGCACTGTTAGGTTGGCTGATTGCAGGGCAGGCTTTGACCTGGTGGGTGTTGGGGGGCATGGCGTTAGTTAGCGTGGCTAGCGCTGGTGCTGCACGCGGTGACCCGGGGCACCTTTAGGCTAGACGCCGTGTTACATGTGGATTTACCGGGTCCGGTGCTGGGGATTACGGCAGCTGGTCCCAGTGCGGTGGGTTTGATTGGCCCTGGGGTACCCGATCTACAGTTGCGTTCCGAGCAGCCCCAAGCTCACGTGGAATCGTTAATTCCCCTGGTCAAGGCGGTTTTGGGCCAGGCTGGTTTGGAGCCCGCTGCTCTGGCAGCGGTGGCGGTAGGTACCGGTCCGGCCCCGTATACCGGCCTACGGGTGGGGCTCGCTACCGCCCGCGCTTTGGCTTTTGCGTTGGATCGGCCGGTTTGGGGGGTCAGCGATTTGGATGTCTTAGCGGCCGATGCCGTCTCCCGGCTTAACTTGCAGGAAGGCCTCCGGTTGCTGGTGGCTACGGACGCCAAACGTCAAGAGGTTTATTGGGCCCGCTACCAGGTAGAAGACTCAGCTGCCGGTGAGGGATTGACTTTGTTGGAAGGTCCGGCGGTGGGCGCACCGGAGCAAGTTCCGGCCGCTGAAGTAGTAGTGGGGGAGGGAGCCGCCAAGTACTCGGCCGTGTTGGGTCCTCCGGCGGGTGACCTGACCCGCGTGGACCCGGTGGTGTTAGCGCGGTTAGCCGCGTGGCGAGCCGCTCAGGGCCAGGATTTGCCTAGTGATCCGTTATATCTGCGCCGCCCGCACGTTCAAGTTCCCGGTGCACCGAAGCGAGCTACTTGATGGAGCTACCTGCTGGCGTGTTGCGGCCCGCCCAATTGGGGGACTGGCAGCGGATCGCTGAGTTGGAGCAGCAGATCTTTGGGACCGAGGCTTGGCCGCCGGAATTTGTTGCGGCGGAATTAGCCGCTACAGAGGGGCCGGGAGCGGACCGGCGCTATTGGGTGGTGGAAGCTGAAGGGCAGGTGCA
>JAISMT010000085.1 GCA_031276585.1 Bifidobacteriaceae bacterium | reverse complement strand
GCGGTGGCACCAAGCAGACAGGTCTCCAAGCAAACGGGTCTTCAAGCAAACGGATGCGGGTGGCCAACCGCTCAACCTATACGGTAGTGAAGGTATTACCGTAGTCCAACGGCATAGGCTGGCGGCTGTGAACAGAAGCACAACAGCAAGCGATAGCCGGCGCATGCTGTGGGTTGAAATTCTGATTGTCCTGGGGCTCAGCCTGGGGCAATCTGCGGTCTATGCATTATTAACGCTTTGGGAACGGCTATTAACGCCAGTTCCATTGGCGGAACAGACTGCCACGTTGAATACCTCGGATTCGTCCCTGCCCTGGCTGGATCTGGTTTATCAAGTGGTGGGGCTGGGGTTTGCACTAATGCCGGTGGTACTGGCGCTCTATCTGTTGGCTACACGTTGGCCGCCCTCGGAAACTCCGCCGGTTCCGCAGTTGCGGTCTGGAGCGTACTTAATCGGTCTGACGCCTACCCGTTTGAAGCGTGACTTGGGCTGGGGGATTTTGTTGGCGGGCGGCATCGGCCTGCCGGGTATTGTTCTCTACCTAGTGGGGCGAGCCTTGGGAATCACCGTGCAGGTACAAACCAACGCTTTGGGATCACACTGGTGGATTTGGTTGGTGTTAATACTGGCCGCTCTAAAAAACGGGTTGTTGGAGGAAGTGGTGGTGGTGGGCTATCTGGCGGAACGGTTGAGGGCGCTAGGTTGGCGGCCAGCGGTGTGGATGGGGGTCTCGGCTTTGTTGCGTGCCGCTTACCATGCTTACCAAGGTTGGGGGGCGGTGTTGGGGAACGCCGCCATGGGATTAGTGTTCGCGTGGTATTACCACCGCGCTCGCCGGGTGGCTCCCCTGGTGGTAGCCCATACTTTGATGGACGTGGTGGCGTTTGTGGGCCCAGAATTATGGCAGCCCACCTGGCTCAAGTGATTTAAAGGTAGACAAACTTATTTTGATTACCTCGCCGATGCCGCCGATGCCGCCGATGCCGCCGATGCCGTCGATGCCGTCGATGCCGTCGATGCCGTCGATGCGCCCCGCGTCCGTAGATAGTTGGGCCAAAACAGGACTAAAACCCCGTTGCAGCGGGGTAAAGGGACGGCCTTAGCATAGGCTGGGCGCTGTGGCCAAAGACGTAGCGAAGCGCCGATCCAAGTGGGTGGGGACCTCCACTCGTTCCGTTTGGGATGGTGTGGAAGTGGTGGACGCACCGGCGGGTCGCATACGGCAAAGTAAAGACCTAGTGGCTTTGGCCGCGAGCGCATTGGGTTTGGCGATAATGCTGGGGGCATCGATTTTTGCGCCCGGTACAGCCGCTGGAGTCACCGAAGATATTCGTTCCATTGCTTCACCGGTGGCCGCGATTCTGCAGTCGATTGTGTCCATGTTGATGAGCTTGGCCACGTTGGTTATGCCAGCGGCAGTGATAGCTACCGCATTGGTACGCCGCCAATTGTTGTTAGCAGTGCAGGGTGTTATAGCTGGTGTGGGTGGTTTGATATTGGCGTATTTGGCGGGTTGGGGTATCCGGGTTTTGGATTGGGAACCGTTGATCCAAGGTATGTCCATTGTGGTGGGTGGCCGGTTCCAGGTGGCCATTATGCCGCTGGTGGCGGTGATGTCCGGTGTGTTGACTGCTATGGGTCCGCGTTCCCGGCGGCCGGTTATGGGCTTTTCTTGGAACCTGCTGTGGGCGGCGCTAGCGGCTTGGGTTTTGACCGGAGGGGCAACCTTGCCGGCGGCGTTTGTCACAGTGCTGATTGGCCGGGTGGCGGGTTTGGTTTCCCGTTATGCCTTAGGTGTGACTACTGACCGTGCTACCGGTGCGGCTTTAGTGGCTGGGATTCGGGGCGCGGGTTTGGATCCGGTTCGCGTGGTGCGAGTGCGGGACATTTCTGACCCGGAGAACCCCACTGAAAGGCTGGATGTTTGTGACTTACGTTCCGGCGCCTACCGTCCGCCAGTGGGCGCCTCCGAGGCTGCGGTTTCTGATTCCACCGCCCGGGCTTTGGAACGGCAGGGCGGTAACCGGGTTTATGCCGTGTATAGCGCGGAAGGTAAAAGGTGGGACGCCATAGTGCTCGATGGCGACCGGCAGGCTTTAGGCATTCTGCAAACCACTTGGCGGGCGCTACGGTTACGGGGTATGGACCACCGGTCGGTGGTGTCTTTGCGGCAAGCGGCGGAGCGGGCTGCACTGTTGGGGTACGCTGCCGCAGCGGCGGGTGTCCGCACGCCCGAGTTGATTGGGGTGGGTGAAGCCGCGGATTCTATGATGCTGTTCCAAACTCACCCGCCGGGTTTACGTTCCACCGTGGACATGCGTACCACTGAAGTTACCGATGCCGCTTTGGTGGAAGTGTGGCGCCAGTTGGAGTTAGCGCACCAGGCGGGTTTGGCTCACCGCAACATTACTGCCGAATCGGTGCTGTTTAGCGTCAGTCCCGGAACTGAGCCGCAAGCTTGGCTTATTGGTTGGGAATACGGGGATGTGGCGTCTTCGGAATTGGCACGTTCTATTGATTGTGCCCAAATGATGGCGGTGTTGGCTCTCAAAGTGGGGCCGGAGCGGGCGGTGGCGGCAGCGTTAGAGGTTTTACCTCGGACTGCTTTGGCGGCCTTGGCGGCCCTAATGCAGCCTATTGCGTTTCCAGGAGTGACCCGGGAACAGATCCGAGCCCATAAAAGCGTGATTGAACGGACCCGGCAGGAGCTCGCGGATTTGGTACCTGCGGAAGAACATGCTGTTCCTTTCCAAATGGTGCGAGTAGGTTGGCGAACGGTACTGATAGCGGCCATGACTTTGATGGCGGTTTGGGCGGTGGTGACGCGGTTCAATTTTGAGCAGATGGTTCAGGCGGTGAGTCAAGCTAACCCCTGGTGGATGGCGCTCTCCTTTGTTCTCTCGCTCTTCACCTATTTGGGAGCCGCTATGACTTTGGTGGGTTTTTTACCGCAGCGGGTGTCTTTGTGGCGGGCGGTATTGGCGCAAGCTGCTGGGTCTTTTGGGGCTATTTCGATGCCTGGTGGGGTGGCACCGATTGCGCTTTCTTTGCGGTTTTTGAACCGGCAAGGGGTGCGCACCTCTTTAGCGGCCGCTACGGTGGCTTTGACCCAAGTAGCGTTAGCGCTAGTCACAGTGGGTTTAGTGGTGGTTGTGGGGATAGCTACTGGCGATGCTGGGGTGTTATCTGATTTACCTACCACAGCGATCATTGTGGTGTTGCTGCTGGTGGGGCTGTTAGGCATGCTGTTGCTGATTCCCCGGTTGCGGAACTGGATTTGGGCCAAGTTGGGCCCCACCTTGATGCAGGTTTGGCCCCGGGTAGTTTGGGTGCTGGGCCGCCCCAAACGTTTGATTTTTGCTTTGACTGGAACGTTGTTGCAGTTTGGTGGTTACGTGGCTGCTTTCTGGGCCGCTTTGGTTTCTTTTGGGTTGGGGCACTTGCCGTTAG
>JAISMT010000189.1 GCA_031276585.1 Bifidobacteriaceae bacterium | reverse complement strand
CTAGCAAAATAAGTTGTGACCTGGTCATATGGAACATAAGGTACCAAATGGAGGCGGTCTGCTACCCCGAGGCGCTTGGCTTCCGCCTCCAAGTGCTGCACCGCATTACCCCGGTTGTTGACCACTAAAGCCAGGTGCACGGCATCGAGCAACGGTAAAGCCTGCACCACGGTTCCCACTCCGCGGGCCGGGTTCACCACGCCGGCATAGAGCAACAACGGGACCTCGGGGCCAAGGCCGGCTTGCTCCCGCACAGAAGGCACCGGATTGTTTACCGGGCTCCCGGGACTCGCTAGAGCTTCTGAGGCCGCTGACGTAACCGGGGGCGCGTTTAGAACTAAAGCCGGGCGGCGCACCAGGCAATGCCGGTCCTGGAGCAGATCCGCCAGCGAATCTGAGACCGTGACCACGCGGTCAAAATCCTGCAGAAACTCTTGTTCCATCCGGGAATAGGCTTCCACCCGTAACGGGTCAACGTGAGCCAAACCGGGCACAAACTCGCGCGCGTCATACACTAACCGCACCGGTTTGGCGGCCCGAGCAGCGTATTGAACCGCTGCCGGCATCATGTAAACGTCATGCACATGCACCAAATCGGGTGCTAACGCATCTAATTGTTGGGCTATTTCCATGAATTGGGCCACCGCTTGCGGTAAAGCCTTACGCCAGCGGGCCCGCCAAGGGGTCAACCGCAAATAGGCGAACCGGCGGCGGCGCCAAGCTTCCAACCGCACCGGATCCCAAGAATCGCGGCGGATCTCCGAATCGGCCCGCAGAGAACGCGCTTTAACCCAGGCCCGCACCCAAAAGGCGCGCGCTTGTTTTACTCCACGTCCTAGTGAAGTGTGCCGCCGGGGGTGCTGCACTAAAGGCGAACGGCGGGCGTCCCGGGCGGTACGGGCCGTCCCTAACCGTGCCTCTCTAGCCAGGTAGGCGGCATAGGCTCGGGCGGTGGAACGGTCACTGCGGTCAAAGAACAGCCGCCAACGCCGCCGCCAGGATTCATAACGCACGCTAATGGGTTGAATCACCACGCGCACGCCCCCGGGGAGTAGTTCATCCTGTACGGTTTCACCGCGGGAAATTCCCAACGCCACCACGTCGTAACCTAAAGCGGCGGCGGTGCGGGCGTTCTTCATCACCCGGGCATCAATCAGAGCGTTATTGCCTGGCATCAACACCAGACGAGGCGGCTGGCTCATTCCGTACTACTCACCGGTACCAGTTCCTGATACAGAGTAACCAGACGTTCCACCTGACCAGCCCAAGAATATTCCGCCAAAACGCCGGAAGCTTTAGCGTTTTGGCAAAACCGATCCGCTCCAGCAATGGCATCCAACACGGCCTGTGCCATCTGATCCGGGGAATCCGGGTCAAAAACGGTGCCCAATTGATTAGTTTCCACGAACTGCCGTTCGTATTCATTGGTGGAAACCGCCACCGGTAAACCAGCGTGAAGATAATCAAACAGTTTGTTGGGTAACGCGTAAGCGTGCTGGCCAAAATGGGTGTCCATGGGATCTATGCCCACATCAGCGGTAGACAAATACTCGGCAATAGCCTCAGGAGCCACTGGTTCTACCAAGTGAACCCGGTCTTCTACCCCCACAGCGCGGGCTGTATCCAATAACCGTTGCGCCAAAGGCACCGTGGTGGAGGGTACACAAACCACAGCAAAGTGAACCTCAGGCATCAGCGGTAAAGCCCGGATCACACCGGGAACGTTGCGTTGGTCTTGAATCACACCCGAATACACCATTAGGGGTACACCGGGCGCCACTCCAGCCGCCTGCCGCACCGACCGACCAGCCGGAGCAGCCGTTTGACGTAGGTCTGGGGAATTGTGCACCACCACGGGACGGTGGGGCAGTTTCAAATCCCGCCACATCGCGTCCGCTATCGGTTCCGAAACCGTCACCACGGCATCGAACTGGGGAGCCAACTCCTGTTCCATACGGTTATAGGCGGCATCAAACCGCCGGTCCCCCCGGGGGTAAGCCGCCACGTATTCGTGGGCGTCGTAAACCATGGGCACGTCACGGCCCCGGCGGCGCATAATGGCCCGAGCATTCATCACCGCAGACAGCACATAAATGTCGTTGGCATGCACCAGATCAGGTTCTAGACGCCACACCCAAGGTGTCACCACTGCATCCATGTCTTGAATGTTGGTCAAGAAGCGGCGCCAACTGATGGGGCGCCGCCGGGGAGGTTTCTGGGAGTTACGCCCGGCATAACGCAAGTAAAAATGAGACCGGAACCGAAACACGGCTTGAATCAGCTTGTTGAAGGCTAAAGCCGGTACTCCCCCAGCGGCAGCCCGGGCGTTACGGGCTTGAGCAGCTTGGGCCGCCGTCTTGTGAGAGTCCAGGCTCCAATAACGCCACAATGGGAACCAGCCCTCCAGTGCGGAACGCCGCACCATCTGACGGTTCCGAAGCCGGTAGCTAAGCCCTAATCCCACTGTTTGGATGCCATCAAACTCGCCGTAGACCGGGCCGCGAGCACCTCCTACGTCCACCCAGAGGACCGTCACCCGGTAACCAGCCGCTTGGGCCGCCTTAGCTTCTTTCCGGAC
>JAISMT010000116.1 GCA_031276585.1 Bifidobacteriaceae bacterium | reverse complement strand
CTCCGGACCGGCAAGTGTTTGAGTCCCTACCACTGGCGCGTGCGGTAACTTTGACCTCGCTGGTGGCAGCTTGCGGGCTTTCTACACCGCAGGTGATGGCAGCTTTGGGGCGGTTGGAGCGTTCTGGGCGGGTACAACTGACTGGCGGGCGGTGGCGGCGCGCCCCCGCCCGCCATATTTGAAATCATGGACATACTAGAAAACGTGAATGAAGCCCGAGATGAGGCGTGGCGTGTTGAGTTACTAGAACGTTTTAGCAGCTCTCTGCGCGGCGAGGGGCTATCCGGTAACACGGTAGTGGCCTACCGGCGTGATGTTTCAGATCTATTAGTGCATTTAGCAGTGGGCTCGGACACTGAATTGGCCACCCTGGGATTAGAAGATTTACGTGACTGGTTGGCTCTTCACTTAGACCGGGGAGAAGCCCAATCTTCATTAGCTCGGCGGGGAGCCTCTGCGAAACGTTTTTGTAGATGGGCGGGATCTCATGGTTTGATGCCCGCAGACCCTTCGGTACGTCTACTGACTCCCGCACCGCGCCGTCACCTGCCCCAAGTACTAAGCCCGAGTGAAGCGGCCACCCTGATGGAACAAGCCTTAGCCGCAGCAGTAGAACAAGGCCCCATTGGTTTGAGGGACCGGGCTTTAGTGGAGCTAATTTATGCCACTGGGATCCGGGTTTCGGAAGCCGTAGCGTTGAACCTAGATTCGTTGGACCTAGCGGAACGGCTGTTGCGAGTGGTGGGGAAAGGTAATCAAGAGCGGATGGTTCCCTTTGGTTTGCCTGCCGCTCGCGCTCTGGAACAGTGGGTTGAGAGGGGCCGGGAACAGATCCTAACGCGGGTTCGCTTAGGTAAATCTCCGGGGGGAGAACCGGCGTTGTTTTTGGGGGCCCGGGGTGGGCGTCTAAATTCTCGGCAGGCTCGCCAAGTGGTCTACCGGTTGGCGGCCCTAGCCGGGTTAGGTCATGTGGCCCCGCACGCTTTGCGGCATTCGGCTGCCACTCATCTACTAGAAGGCGGTTCGGACCTGCGCACGGTCCAAGAGTTTTTGGGGCACAGTTCCATTGGTACCACGCAGCGTTACACCCACGTTTCTACCGAGCGCCTTTGGAGTTCTTACGCTCAAGCTCACCCTCGCTCCGGGCAAGAAGGCTAATTTGGTCGCAAGATTCCAAACCTAGATCGCCTGTTGTAAACCTGACCGCTACCGCTGGATCCAGGGGTAGCGGTCAGTGTCTCGCCCGGCATAGTCCGGATCTAGGTAAACAAAGACTCGGTGAATCTGAAATTGGCGAATCTCAAAAACATCACACCAACGCCCGGCTCCCCATTCCGGTACGTCAGCTCGCCACAATCCATCTTGATGCTCACCGTGGCTGGTGCCCTCGGCTACCAGCACATCACCGCCAGTGAATATCCAATTGATGTCAGAGAAGTGGTGCACAATCTTCCGGATGGGGGCACCAATATCAGCTAACATCCCCGAGATTTGGTCAACACCTCGAGCAATGCCCCACTTCGGAAAATATACCTCGGCGCTCGGTGCAAATAGCTCAATAATCGGCTTGCCGGAGGGGGTAACACCGCCTAGGTCAAAAGCCTTCAGGTATTCGTAGGCGATCTGTTTGCGTTGTTCATCAGTCATGTCTCTGGGACGGTTTTCAGTCATGGGGTTCTTCCTTCCTTACAGGATGCGTTGTGTGTTGGTGGAGCACCAGACCTAATGCCACCCATCCGCTGTTTCAGCTGCCTGAAAGCGCCGGATAATCGGTGTACCCCTCACTGCTAATACCGTAGAAAAACTGTGGCCGCAGCGGATTGAGCGCGGCGCCTTGGCGCAGCCGTAGCGGAAGATCTGGTGTTCCAATGAAGTTGGTGCCGAACGAAATCAGATCAACTCCCTGTCCAATCAATTCAAGGTCAGAGGCATCGGTGGGACGGTCCCCGGTGAATGGATTCAGAATTAGGGCACCGGGCCAAGCCGCTACTAGTTCTGCTGTGTGTTCGGCGCCCGCATTGCTCTCCGCCAGATGCAGGTAGGCCAACTTCAGAGGGCTCAGTTCAGAGATGAGTTTGAGATAAAGTTCGCGTGTAGCTGTCTCTGTAATGGAATGCAAAGTATTGGCTGGTGAAATCCGGAAACCTACCCGGTGACTGCCTATCGCAGCCACTACCGCTTGTGCCACCTCAACCGCAAAACGGATGTGGCCGTCAATGTCACCACCCCATTCGTCTTCGCGGATATTGGCGGAGGAAGAGAGGAACTGGTGGATGAGGTAACCGTTAGCACCGTGTAGTTCCACGCCGTCAAAGCCAGCTTCAACCGCGTTACGGGCGGCGTTCACATAGTCAGCAATGGTCTGGCGTATAACTTCAGGAGTCATCGGATCGGGGACTACATAGGGGATCATTCCCTGGTGGGTGTAAATCTGTCCCTCAGCGGCTATGGCCGAGGGGGCCACCGTGTTCTGGCCGTCACGGTGTAACGATGGATCACCGATTCGGCCCACGTGCATGATCTGCGCAAAAATAGCACCGCCCGCGGCATGTACCGCTTCTGTAACAGAGCGCCAGCCCGCGATTTGTGGTTCGGAATAGAGACCGGGTGTGTCAGGGTAGCCAATCCCCACGTCCGATGGAGCAACACCCTCAGTAATGATTAAGCCCGCGCTAGCTCGTTGAGTGTAATACTCGGCCACCAACTCACCCGGTACTGACCCGATGGCGCGAGTGCGCGTCATCGGCGCCATCACAATCCGGTTTTGCAACGTGAGGCCGGACAAAGTAAACGGTTCAAAGGCGATGGCGTTCATACGGTTGCCACCACCCGATGGTAGGTACGCCCAAAAGTGCTGTGGTCGATGGTGTCATTCCAAATGGCCTTTAGTGGCGCTTTTCTGACATGGATCATAATGTCCTCCGGTTTGGTGAGTTCATACATAGCCCACCGCTGATGGCGGTGGTGTTTAGAAGGAGCAGTGGATAACAACTCGTGGCCGAGGCGCCAACCCTCGTGAAAGCCTTCCGCTGTAACAGTTTCCCCGACGTGTTCAAAGGTATACCAGTGTTCAAAACGCTCCCAGTTGGCTCGGGCTAGGTCGGTTTCAGCGCAGTCAGCTCGTACGGAACACCACCAGGTGCCACGCGGGGAAGCGAACCAGAAATCGGCCAGAACTTGGCGCGCACTGCCTCGAGCCCCGGAGACGCCAGCAGAAGCTTCCCACTCGGCGGGGTCGGGGTGGTAGGCCTCTGGCAGTGAAGCGACATCAACGCTCTCGTACACCGCGATCAGCTGAGGTAATCCCGGCCCGTGCTGCTCCGGAAAGTCAACGCTTTCGATCAGCCAGCTCCGTCCTACTACCGGTAACTTGGCGGCAACCGGCAGGACCTCTGCGGCATACCACTCGGCCACCCCGGGTGCAGCCTGCTCCACACTGCTCATAGTCCAAAATCGCATCGGTTTTGCCTGTTCCTTTCGTTTAGCAGTACCAGAGACTCCAACCACTGGGCCAGGCCTGTTACCACCGGGCCTAAGCACGCAAGCCCCTAGAAGGCCCCGCAAAATCTTCTCCCGTTGGTCGAATCCTTTGCGGGGAACCTCGCGAGGCAAGAAAAAGTCGGCTCAAGTGTCAAAGTCTCAGATTCCTAGTGGTCTAGTTGGGTCTTGTGCTGCCGTTTCTGTGACTGTCTCGATCTTAAACTTGATGCCTGGTGCGTGAACTGTCCGATTCGTTCAGGCACCGGGGACAAGAGTTGATGGTTCATGTACTTAGGCGGGTGTGTTGGCCGCCATCGAAACGGTACTCAGCACGGCACGGAGTTGTTCCACGGGTGAGGTCACATCAACGGCGGTACGCCAAGCGACGTGCTGATCGGGGCGGACTAAGAGGGCCCCTTTGCTGCCGATACCTGAAACTTGGGCCCATTCGCCGGACGGGTCCAAATAACCGCCTGGACCTATCACCGCTACCTCGATCGGTAGACCGAACTGTGTCGCAACTTCTTGCGCTGCGTTTACCCACGGGGAATCAGCGTTGGGCACGATTAGGGTGAAGGAAGCACCCACTAAGTCAAGAGTGGAAACTTGTTGACCAGTGGGACTGGTTAGCCATACGTGGGCCAGGCGGGCTCCAGGCGTCGTGGTGGCGACATAGGCGTTGAGCATAGGGTCGGGATTGTAGACATCGTTAGGATCACTCAACAACGCTGGCCCGCTGTAGCGGTATCCAATCTCTAGGTCGAGAGCTTGATGCTCAAGTGCCTGATGGCGAGTGATCAGAGTGTGGGCCCGAGCCCGGCGTCCAGCACCCAGCGTGGTGTTTTCGAAGTAACGGGTGAGGACCTTCTTGTTGAAACCGCCCGGGGCTCCCGGCACCATGCCGATGGACGGCACTATGGTCAGATGCAGATAGTAGGTCTGCAGCGTCATTTCGCCGTTACGTTCCAAGACGGGACGGCGTTCAATTTCGAAGGTGTCTAGCAATGTTTCGGGAGCATACCCCTTGACTACGTAGGCTAGCTTCCAGGCTAAATTGTGAGAATCACCAATCGCGGAGTTCCAGCCGATGCCCAGGGTTGGTACGTGTCGATGGATAGCGTCACCGGTAGCTATTACCCGTCCAGTACGGAAACGGCTGGCTATAACCTGCTCGCAAGACCAACGGCTAACCATTAAAGTCTCAAAGTCGAGGTCAGGAAGTTTGAATAGGTCAAGCATTCGGCTGATGGCTTCTTCGTCAGTAACACTGGCGCCTTGTCCGTCGGGGTAACCGAAATGTAAGACCCACTCGTCCGAGTTTTTGCCAGCCCCCACGGGTATCAACACACCGGCTGCCATTCCGAATGAATCCGGGGTAACAAACCAGTTCAGTAAAGTGTCATCGTCCATCCACTGTGACAAATCGGCCTTGAACCAAATGGTCACTTGGTCACCCAAGCCAGTTACTCCCTCCATGGTGTAGCCCAGGCGCTGCTGGAAGAACTTGCCGCCATCAGCCGCCACAACGTATTCGGCGCGTACTGCGGTGGTCTCACCGCTGGTGGTGTCCTTGATGGTGGCGTCCACGTGAGAACCAGCGTCAGTGAAATCGGTGATTTCGGCGTTGAAACGTAGATCGATTAGGGGCTGTTTGGCGATTTGGTGAGCTAAGAACGGCTCTAGCAACATCTGGTGGAGGCTGGAATACAGCATCGGGCTGGCTTTGGCGTACTGTTCGGTTAGCGATCCGCCCCCAAATGCGTCAATGGAGAACACTATTTTGCCGTCGAATGGTTCCGCGCCACCGAATGATGTGCGCCAAGCAGCTTTTTGGATGTGCTTTGGGTCAATGGCTACTTTCAATAATTCGTCACCAAAACCGAGTTGGCGGAAGATTTCCATGGAACGTTGGTTAATGGTGTGGGCTTTAGGTAGGTGAGCCGTGGAAGGGTGGCGTTCCACCACCAGTGAGCGGACGCCAAAGCGAGCCAGTTGGAGGGCCGTAGTGAGGCCACTCATACCGCCACCGACGATGAGAACAGGGACTTCGATAGTCATATTGGTGCTCCTTAGTTTTTTGATGTGTCACTTGATTGCAGCGATCTGTTCATCCCACGGGATGAATTCGGCTATGTTTTCGGCGTCATAACGGGTCACGTCGGTAAGGTAGGTCTGTTGCCAGCCGTTCTCGTCCCGAGCAGCTTGCGTAGCGAGTTGACCTAGAAGGATGCCGCTTTCCACCACATGGAGGTCCCAAGTAGCGTTGATAGTGCCAGCGCTCACGGCGTCGGTACCTTCAGGTTGTGCCTGTAGACCTAATACGACCAGGTCACGGCCAGCGTCCTGCGCCGCCTGGGCCGCGCCTACCGCCGAAGGGTCGTTATAGCCAACAACAGCGACGATGTCGCTGTCAGCAGTTAGGGCGGCATCGACTAGCGATTTGGCTCCAGCGATGTCATCGGTCATGTTGTTGACAACGTTGCTGATCTCAAAATTGGTGTTTTTGATGGCAGCGGTTAATTCTTCCTCGCTACTCAAGAGTGCTGGAGTGGGGGCGGGGCCGCCCACATATAGGATTTTTCCTCCCGCCGGCAATTGTTTAGATAAGTACTCCACCTGTTGTTGGGCGGCAGTTCGGCGGTCTTCCACGATCTGGGCATCGGCTGGTGGTACTGGATCCCCCTTCGCGTAGTCCATGGTGACGTTATGGGTAATGATTGCAATGCCAGATTCCCGAGCTTTTTCTAAGGTCGGTGTTATGGCTTCCATTACGGGCGGTAGGGGCACAATGATGACGTCCACCCCGATCGAGATGAAATGCTCTAGGTCAGTGACTTGTTGATTCGGATCTAGGCCTGCATCTCGGGTAATGAATTCGCCACCAGCGGTCTCAACGGTGGCTTTAGTGGCACCCGACATAGCTTGCATGTAAGAGTTAGCGGCTATTGGGTCAGAAAAGCCAACTTTGAAAGTGGTCCCGGCAGTATCAGACCCATTAGACGGCGCCCCACCTTCAGGTGTGCAGGCGGCCAACGTGATAATTACGCTACTTAAAACGATAGATGCAGCCCAGCGGGTGCGTAAGTTCATAATGTTCTCTCTTTCTGGGTAGTAGGCGGCTTTACGGACAACGGACCTACAGGACTGTTCCCTCCGTTTTTTTCCGGCCGTTTAGGTACAGGCGGCCTCGTAGCGTGGTTAGGAGTAGGGCACTCACCAAGATGGCGCCGGTGACGACGTCTTTCCAGTAGGTTGAAACACCGAGGATGTCGAGCGAGTTTTGTGCTGTAGCCAGGAATAACACACCGACCAGAGCGCCTCCGGCCCCACCCGAACCGCCACTAAGCGAGACGCCCCCGAGCAGTAGCGCGGCTACCGCGGTTAATTCCATACCAGCCCCAGCCGTGGGTGGTACTGATCCACGAAAGCGGCCAATCTGAATGATGGCGGCAATTCCTACAAACAGTGCTGCTACAGCGAAAGATAAAACTTGTACCCGAGCCACGTTTACCCCTGATAAACGTGCGGCTTCGGGGTTACCACCCACCGCGTAGATTTCGCGGCCAAACCAAGTAGCGCGCAGCACCCAGGTGGTCAAAGCGAAACAAGCCAGCATTACCAGCGGTGCTACCGGAACGGGCCCAATTGATCCGGAACCAAGCCAGGCGATTACTCCAGGGTTTGGGATGGTGTTAGTGCGGCCGTTGGTCAAGACACCGGCCAAACCGGCAAAGCCCACCATTCCAGCTAGAGTGACCACAAAAGCCGAGAGTTTTCCTTTTGCAACTAAGCCTCCGGTAAGCAGTGCACCCACTGCAGTTGAGAACACAATTCCAAGTGCAGCAGCCAGCCAAGAAGGTAGCCCAAGCGGTACTGCTAGTAGATAGATAATCACTCCGGTAAGGCCCAGTAATGATCCAACTGACAAGTCAATACCGCCGGAGATCATCACGAACACCAAACCCATTGCGACAATGGCTATCACTGAGGTGTTGGTTACTATGCCCATTAGGTTGCTCATACGTCCGAATTCGGGTGCCACAACGCGCATTACGAGCATCAGGGCTAACCAAGCTATTACTATGCCCGCAGCTGGGTGTTTGAGCAGCTGCTGCAGTTGGGGCCGGTAGTTGCGCCCCGAGGCGATATCTACCGGATGAGTTACCTCATACATGCGCCAATTCCCTTGACGCGTAGTTCTGGCTGCTGATGCCGGCGGCAACCGAAATGATTGACTCCTCGGTTGCCATAGATCCGATCTGCTCGTCTACGATCTGCCCCTCGCGTAGCACCAGAATGCGGTCGGCTAACCCCAGAGCTTCTTCCATCTCGCTGGTGGCAAGCAGCACCGCACAGCCCGCAGCGGCAGCTTCAACGATGGCGTGGTAGATGTCTGTTTTAGCGCCCACGTCCACGCCCCGGGTTGGTTCGTCGAGTAGTAGAACTCTTGGATTTTGCTCCAAAGCGCGGGCCAGCAGTACTTTTTGCTGATTACCACCCGAAAGGCTGCCGATTACCTGGCGTTCGCTACCTTTAATTGTGAGTTTGCGTTTCCAGCGGCTCAACAGGTTGCGCTCACGTTGGCGGGGCACTAAGGGTAACGGGGCGCTGGTGAGGCCAAAATTATCGGAATTACTGAGCCGAGGAATAATGCCTTGGGTTTTACGTTCTTCAAAGATCATGGCTACGCCGCAGCGCAGTGAATCAGCGGGGTTTCCCGCCAAACGGTCTTGCCCTACCAACACCTCTCCCTGGGCACGGTGACGAGCTCCAAAGATGGTTTCTAGCAATTCGCTCCGCCCAGCACCGACTAAACCAGCCAAAGCGACAATCTCACCTTGGTGCACTGTGAAACTAGAGTGTTTGACCCGGCCGTCGGTGTCACAAAGGCCATTGACTTGGAGTACTGGCCCAGCGCGAAGGTGGTTACGGTCCGGGAATACGGTGCTCGGTTCGCGGCCAACCAGCGACGACACTAACCAGCGGTCAGTGACCTCACCTATAGGGCGATGGTCAACTAACCGACCATCCCGCAGCACCGAAACTTCGTCAGCAATAGCATGTAACTCGCGTGAGCGGTGCGTGATTAAAATGAAGGCATAGCCCTGATCTCGTAATGTGTTGATGCAGGCGAACAGTTTTTCAACTTCAGTGGAATCTAGGCTGGAGGTGGGCTCGTCCAGAAGAATAATCCGGGCCCCAGAAGCCAATGCTCGGGCAATCTCGACCAATTGGCATTGGTGGGTGGTTAATTCACCGACCAGTTTGGTTAACGGTAGGTCTAAACCAACCATCGCAATAAAGCGCGCTAAATCAGCGGTTACCTCAGAGCTACGAAACAGTAGCCGCCGCCCTCGGTAAGAACCAACACCAAGGTTTTCGGCGATAGATAGTTCCGGAACAAAACTTAACTCTTGGCTGACCAGCGCAATCCCAGCCGCTATCGCGTCGCGGGGGGACCTGAAGGTGCGGGACTCACCTTCAACCATAATCTCGCCGCTCCAAGGCGCCAGGCGTCCTGATAGGGCTCCTAACAAAGTGGACTTCCCGGAGCCGTTCTCGCCGGCTATTGCATGCACCGTGCCGCGCCGTACCGTGAGGCTAACGCTGTGCACTACACGGGTGTTGCCGTATCCCAGGTCAATGTTTTGAAGCTCAAGGGCAGGAATCATGCGTTCAACGCTCGCAGCGGCCTGTTGCCATGACGGAACGGGATTGG
>JAISMT010000057.1 GCA_031276585.1 Bifidobacteriaceae bacterium | reverse complement strand
GAGGTGCCGGACCTGACGCTTGGGGACGGAGCCAGAAGGGCGCTAACCGCTCGTTGCGGTACATCAAAGTGGCTTTGACTTGCGGATCAGCCGCGATCTGAGCCGGGTTCGGCCCTGGCGGTTCCGGGTCGCTAAAACCAATCGGAGGTAGGGCTCCCGCCTCAACGGCTCCCCTTGCTCCGGCCCCACCTCCCGCCGCCGAGCCACCTAAAGCCCCGATAGCAGTCAACATGGCGGCCGCTTTAGCGTGCGTCTCTGCCACCTCGCTTACCGGGTCAGAATTACGCACCAACGTGGCACCAGCTGGCACCGCCACCTCGCCGGAAGGCGTCACATAGGCGGTACGGATCATGATGGGGGAGTCCAAATCCCACACCCCACCAGCGCCAGGTTCAAACAACGCCATCACTCCGGCGTAATAGCCGCGTGGGCGGCGTTCCCGGCGAGCAATCACGGCGCAAGCATTCTCCATCGGTGCCCCAGTAACAGTGGGAGCAAACATAGTGCGACGTAAGATTTCGCGTGGATCGGCTTCCGTTAACCCCTCCAGTAGATATTCGGTATGGGTTAAACGACTCATGGGTTTGAGATAGGGGCCTATCACCCGCCCACCACTAGGGCAGATGGCGCTCATCAGCTTTAATTCTTCATCCACCACCATGAACAGTTCTTCCACTTCTTTAGAATCGGTGAGGAAGTGAAGCATCCCTTCCAGGCTGGCACCTTGAAGCGGATGGTGGTAGGTGCCGGAAATAGGGTTCATGGTCACCACGCCAGATTTGATACTCAGATGCCGTTCCGGGCTAGCCCCCGCGAAAGCCAACCCGTCTGTAAACACCGCATAAGTCCAATAAACGCCCTGTTCAGCGCGGAGCAAAGCCCCCATCCAAGCCAGTACTGCTTCTCGAGAGGAAGCCTCTACCCGGCCTTCGAAAGAACGGTGCAGCACAAAGTTGGCCCCCTCACCGCGCCCAATGTCTTCCCGGATCACTTCCCGCACCTGGTCCGCATATTGGGCGTCAGAAATATCGAAACCATCCGCTTGAAACGTCGGCGGCGCTGGTAAAACAGCCAACACTTCCGCCACGGGGACCTCCCGCCGGTTGGTAGCCACTAAGCAACGTAACGGCGCGGCATCATCCACCACTTCAAAACCACGTTCCGCAATCTGCCGGAAAGGCACCACCGCTAACACAGCTAAACCGTCCAACGGAATATCTCCTGTGGTGGGAACATCCACCACCTGGCCGGTCAATACCTCAACTACCGGTGAATCACCCCGCCGGATCAAAGCGAATGGCCCGGTGGGAAAACCGTCCGGAGCTAAGTTCTCCGGCTCACTACCGGTGAATGGCAGTACAGATTCAGTCATAATCCCTCCGGAGATATTTCCACTATTCGGCGGTAACTACAGGCATAACCGCAGCCCCCACCATAGCCGCCAGAGATTCTAATGGCACCCCGAGGTACTCACCCCGAGGAAGAAAAACTCGGCTCAAGCGTTAAAGTTTCAGATTCCTAGTGATCTAGTAGAGCTAACTCTGCTAGCCACAACTTGGCGGCGGCATCGGAAGGCTGGCGCCAATCCCCGCGCGGTGAAAGCGCCCCTCCTGCAACCACTTTAGGGCCGTTGGGCAGAGCCGAACGTTTGAATTGAGCCGCCAAGAACCTTTGGTAGAACACCCGCATCCAGCGCAATATTTCCGCTGGAGTGTAGCCGCACCGTTCCGCTGCAGGTACGGCAGCCGGCCACTCCCCCCGTTCTGGGTCTTCCCAGGCTTGCCGCAACCGGAAGAACACCTCACGGGGGCTCAACCCAAAACGCAGGGTGTAATAGAGCAGGAAGTCATGTAACGCGTAGGGACCAATGGTGGCTTGAGTGGATTGGATGGCACCATCAGCTCCGGGTGGAACCAATTCGGGACTGATCTCGGTTTCTACAATGCGTTGCAGCACGTTAGCAGTGGCAGCATCAAACTGTTGGGAAGCAATCACCCACCGAATCAAGTGTTGGATCAGAGTCTTGGGTACCCCGGCGTTCACGTTGTAATGCGACATCTGATCGCCTACCCCATAGGTACACCAGCCCAGCGCCAGCTCTGAGAGATCACCGGTACCCAGCACAATCCCGCCCCGCTGGTTCGCTAACCGGAACAGATAGTCCGTACGCAACCCGGCTTGAACGTTCTCAAAAGTGATGTCAAAGACCGGCTCACCGTCCGCATAGGGGTGACCCAAGTCCCGCAGCATGGCGGCTGCCGCCGGTTTGATATCCAACTCCTCAAAGGTGACATTTAATGCCCGAGCCAAGGCTTCCGCATTGTCCCTAGTGTGTTGGGTGGTGCCGAAACCCGGCAGGGTAAAAGCCAGAATGTCACGCCGGGGCCGCCCCAACTGGTCCAGTGCTTTAGCCGCCACAATCAACGCCTGCGTGGAATCCAGCCCTCCCGAAACCCCGATCACTATTTTGGGTTCACCAATAGAACGCAAACGTTGCTGCAAAGCACTCACTTGAATGCTGTAAGCCTCGTAACAATCCTGGTCCAGACGTTTCGGATCATTGGGCACAAAGGGGAAACGGGCTAACGGGCGCAGCAACAATTTAGGGGCCAGGACGGTTTTGGTTTGGTTGGGTGGTGAGGTTGGGGCTGGGACTGTAGGGGCGGTGGGGGTTTCGCCTGACGTTGCAGCTGTAGGTATTGCCGGGACCGGTGGCAGCACTATTGGGACCGCCTGATAGCCGGGGGTAAGGCCTCGGCCGATGCCGTCTGGTGAGTCGATGCCGTCTGGTGACGCGACGGACGGCATCAGCAGGGTGTTTTCTCCCCACACCGGGTGAATTGGCCCTAAAGCGGCCCGGCGGTTGTCATCAAACGTGCCTTGACGTAACCGGTCTTGCCGAATCAGAGCTACATCAAGCTCAGTCAAAGTGGTGATGGGCTCGGTGGCAAAACGAGGACCTTGGGCCAGCAACTCGCCGCGCTCAAACACTAGAGTCTGGCCATCCCAACTCAGATCGGTGGAAGACTCCCCTGCGCCGCTAGCCGCATACACATAACCGCAGATCAGTTTGGAGGATTGGGCTTCCACTAGGCGTTGGCGTTGACGGGCCTTACCCACCGTAATGGGACTCCCCGAAAGGTTTACTATCACTTCCGCCCCCGCTAAAGCGGCTTCCGCGCCGGGTGTGAGCGGCACCCAAAGATCTTCACAAATCTCAATCCCAAACGTGAAGGCGGTGGGGCGGGTGACGTTGGGGGCCGGTGCGGCGGGGCCTGAAGCTGAGATGGCGTCGGCTGGTGCGGTCCCGTTTGAAAGTGCGACGGCATCGGCGGTGGTGGCCCCGGTTGCAGCGAGGGCCGCGACTGAAACTCTGTCTGAAACTACGGCCACCGTAAATAGTTGTTGGGTTGTGACCGTGAACTCTTGTCCCGCAAAACTGATGCGCTGGTGCAGGCCAATTCCAGAGGCAAACTGGCGGTGCTCATAAAACTCGCGGTAGTTAGGCAGATATGACTTGGGTACGGCACCCCAAATCCGGCCCGCCGCTATTACCAGAGCACAGTTGTAAAGGCGATGCCCGGCCCGCAAAGGCGCCCCCACTACCAATACTGCTGGCAGATCAGCCGTGGCCGCCGTCAGCATAGTGGCAGCATTTTCCACCCCCGCCAACAAGCTGTTCTGCATAAACAAATCATCCAGGGAATAGCCGCTCAAACTGAGTTCCGGAAACACCACCAGTGAGGCACCGCTAGCGGCGGCCGCTTTAGCCTGGGCGGCGATGGCGGCAGCGTTAGCTTGCGGTTCGGCCAGATGTACCGGCAGCGAACAAGCCGCTACCCGCACCAACCCGGCTTGCAGTGCGGTTAGATCCACCCGGTCATTGTTTCAGACCAACCCTGCCCTGGCCACCGCCACCATCACTGGCGGTCAGCTGAGCCAATGCGGCTTACCGCTAGGTCTACCATTGCGCGGTCCAACCAACACCACCTACCCAGCCGTAATGTCCTAAACCATTTGGGGTTAGCGATGCAGTGGACGCACAGGCGGTGCCGTTCTTAGCTGCAGCAGGGTAAATTGAAACGAACAAGCTCAAAGCCAGGAGGGGAACTATGACTGAAATCACTGTGTTTGGAGGCACCGGCTACGCCGGCGCGGCGATTGTGGCGGAGGCGGTGGCCCGCGGCCACCGGGTTCGGGCGGCAGCCCGGCATCGCCCCACCCCTGACAAGACCGTTCCCGGAGCCACCTATCTAGAGGGCTCAGTCACCGAGCCGGACTTCTTAGAGGTCGGCTGCGCTGAGGCGGAGGTGGTGATCTCGGCGCTCGCGCCGCGTGGTCCCATGCTGGGTCAAGTCCGTCCGGTGAATCGCCGCCTGGCGGAGTTGGCTGAACAACTCGGCTTCCGTCTCGGCGTGATCCTGGGGGCGGGTTCGCTGCAGGTCACGCCCGGAGGCCCCACTTTGGCCGCAGGGCCAGATTTCCCCCCAGAGTTCAAGCCGGAGGCCGACGAAATGGCCTCCGTGCTCGAAGATCTACGTTCCAGTGCAGCCGAAGTGGACTGGTTCGGTGTCTCCCCCGCCCCTGGCTTCGGCGCCTTCGCGCCCGTCCAAGCCCTCGGACGCTACCGGATCGGTGGCGACGTGATGTTGGTAGACAATGACGGTCAAAGCCAAATCTCCGCCGCTGACCTAGCCTTAGCCGTCATCGATGAAGTCGAGCACCCAACCCATAAACGCACCCGCTTCACCGTAGCCAACTAACAAGGCGGCAGCCAACAGGCCACCCAAAGCGGGAACCGATAAACCAGTGCGCCGCCCCGGCTTAGCGGCATCAAGCGTCCGTTTAGCCGGTGTTAGTTTTTCTCTTCGCCTGACGAAGCCGATCTCCGCTTTCTTCCGCTAACTCCACCGTAATAGGCATTGCAATAAGTTCTTGCCGGGTGATCTCGACCCCCATTGACTTTAATTGGTTAACAGCAGCACCCCAGGAATCGAAATCTGCTTCGTCTTCATCCCTGGCTTCCACTGCTCCATCTCCTTCCACCAAACCTGTAACACTGGAAACCAAACCTTCTAAACCAAACCCATCCCAATAGTCATCTGCCGACATGCCAAATACAGTGACCGTAAAACCTGGCGCATTGTTCAGGTAGAACGATTGACCGTCATCAAGCATCACGTAGCGCGCCAAATCAAAACTCTGGCTACTACCATCCGGCGGTTTAGCATTGCGTGAGCATAGAACTCGAATACCTAATACTGCGGTCACAAGGCGTGGATGATGTCTTCTACCCGTACTTTGGCGTCTCCAAACAACATGGCTGAATTCTGATTAAAGAACAACGGGTTTTGCACCCCAGCGTATCCGGTAGCCATGGACCGTTTGAAGACAATAACCTGCCCAGATTCCCAGACGTGCAATACGGGCATACCCGCGATGGGGCTCGAGGGATCATCCAATGCCGCCGGGTTTACAGTGTCATTAGCCCCAATCACCAGTACCACGTCGGTTTCCGGGAAGTCGTCGTTGATCTCGTCCATCTCGAATACCACGTCGTAAGGCACTTTGGCCTCCGCCAGCAGCACGTTCATATGTCCCGGTAAACGGCCCGCCACGGGGTGAATAGCGAAACGTACTTGCACGCCCGCGGCCCGCAGTTTGGAAGTTAAATCTGCTACTGCACCTTGAGCTTGAGCTACCGCCATGCCATAACCCGGCGCAATAATCACGCTAGAAGAATTCTTCAACAAATCAGCTACTTCGGGAGCGGTAATCTCCCGGTGTTCGCCGTAGTCTTTCGCTTCACCCACTACGGCGCCATCGGACCCGAAACCACCCATGATTACGGAAATAAAGGACCGGTTCATGGCTTTACACATGATGTAACTGAGGTACGCGCCGGAGGAACCCACCAAAGCACCGGTAATAATCAACAAATCGTTGCTCAAGGTGAAACCGGCGGCGGCAGCAGCCCAACCGGAATAGGAGTTCAGCATGGACACCACTACCGGCATATCACCGCCACCGATGGCGGCCACCAGGTGTAGCCCCAAAAGCAGTGCTACTACGGTCATCGCGGAAAGTAGAATCATCCCCAGGTTACCGCCGCCGTCACTGCCAAATTGTTGCTCCTCGGGCAGCACCACAAACCAGACGGTTAAAGCTAGGAAAGCTACGATGGCGGCCAAGTTGATCAGGTTATGATGCGGCAGCGCGAGGGGCGCAGACTTCATCTTGGCGGATAGTTTCAGGTAAGCAATGATGGAACCGGTAAAAGTGACGGCACCAATAAATACGCCTACAAACAGTTCGCCGTAGTGCAGTTTGTCGCCCAAGTGGCCGGGCTCCAAATAAGAATTCCAGCCCACTAACACGGCGGTCAAACCCACAAAGGAGTGCAACAGCGCAATCAGTTCCGGCATGCCGGTCATCTCAACTCGGATGGCTTTCCATACCCCGAAGGCCCCACCTACCACCATGGCCCCCAAGATGGCCGCTAAAGCCCAAGAGGGCGCACCTGGCACTTCTAGGACAATCCCCTCAGCACCGTGTTCCCCTGTACCGGTAATCTCCTGGGTTACGGTTAGCACCGTGCCCAGCACCGTGAAGACCAGAGCTATCCCCATCCCCACCATGCCAAAGGCGTTACCCCGTTTGGCGGTGTCATGTTTCGATAGCCCCGCAAGAGCCAAAATAAAGGCGAGACCAGCAATAATGTAGGAGCCTTGAATCAAAGTAATAGACATGGTTTCAGCTCCTCCGGAACATTCCCAGCATGCGCTGCGTCACAGTAAATCCACCAAACACGTTGATGGAAGCCAATAGGATTCCCGCCACGGATAACACCAGGATGGCGGTGGAAGATTCGGCGTCTCGCAGGCCAATCAGGGAACCCACAATGATGATCCCGGAAATAGCGTTGGTCACAGACATCAAAGGAGTGTGTAGCGAGTGGTTCACGTTCCCAATCACGTAGTACCCAATCACCACAGCCAACATGAACACCATGAAGTGGCCTAGAAGCCCAGCGGGGGAAACCCAAAACAGGGCCAACAGGGCCGCCGCGCAAACGCCCATCACGCTGTAACCCACGGCCGGGTTGCGCGGGGGTTTAGGTTCCGGTGGTGGCGGAGGTGGGGGCGCCGCTGCCGGAGCAGCAGAGACTGCCACGGGCGGTGGGGGCCAAGTGATTTCACCATCGGTGACTACAGCCATACCGCGTACTACTACGTCTTCCATATCCAACACCAGTTCCCCGTCTTTACCGGGGGTTACCAGTTTGAAGAAGTTGACCACGTTCTGGGCAAAGAGTTGCGAAGCTTGGGTGGGCAAACGCCCCGCTAGGTCGGTGTAGCCAATTATTTTGACGCCGTTAGCGGTGGTCACTAGTTGATCGGGTTTAGAACCGGCCACGTTGCCGCCGTTGGCGGCCGCCATATCTACTATCACTGAACCGGGACGCATGGAGGCCACCATTTCTTCGGTGATTAGCCGAGGTGCCGGTTTGCCGGGAATCAAAGCCGTGGTGACCACAATGTCTACGTCTTTGACTTGTTCGGCATACATGCGCTCGGCTGCGGCGGCATAGTCTTCGGAAGCTTCTTTAGCGTAACCGTCGGTGGATTCTTGAGCTTCGGCTTCGACCGCCACGAATTCGGCCCCCATGGATTCCACCTGCTCGGCCACTGCCGCCCGGATATCGGTGGCTCGCACTATGGCACCTAAAGCTCGGGCTGCCCCGATAGCGGCTAAACCAGCTACCCCCGCTCCGGAAACAAACACCTTAGCGGGCGGCACTTTACCGGCGGCGGTCACCTGACCAGTGAAGAAAGACCCAAACACGTTAGCGGCCTCAATCACAGCCCGGTACCCAGCGATGTTGGCCATGGAGGAGATCACATCTAACGCCTGCGCCCGGGAAATACGGGGCACCGAATCCATGGCTAAGACCGTGACCTCTGCAGCCGCTAGTTGCTTCAATAGTTCGGGGCTACGGGGTGCTGCAATCAAACCCACCAGGGTGGCACCGGGACGCAACAACGCGATTTCTGCTGCGGTGGGGGGTTCAATCTTGGTGACAATATCCGCCCCCCAAGCAGCTTCTTTGCTTCCCACTTCTGCTCCAACAGCCTCGAAAGCTTGGTCCGGAAAAGACGCGGCCGCCCCCGCCCCGGTTTCTACTATTACCGAATAACCCAGCTTGACTAGCTGGGCCACCGATTTGGGGCTAGCCCCTACCCGGCGCTCACCGGCCGAAGACTCCTTTGGCACACCGATCTGCATCCTTGGCTCCTAATCCTTATTACCGCTCTGCTTCGAGTTGTTTGATTTGTGCTTCCACTTGGCGAGTGGCGGCACGTAGTTCTTTTTCGGCGTCCAAGCCGGCCGCGTCCGCTTGGGCTACCAAAGCCAGTAGGCGTTCACCCAAGTTAGTGGGTGGTGGCGCGGGGTTAGTGTCCGATGCCGTACGCGCGGCATCGGATGTTAAGTCTAGTTCTAAACCGCCGCGCCGCGCCCGGCCTAACACTTTTTGGGCCCGCGCCAACGGCGACTGTTTAACGGGTATCCCGTCTAACACCGATTGCCGCGCTTTTTCTTGGGTTTTGATACGGTCCCAACGCCGGTGGGATTCTTCGGCAGACAGGGGGACTGCTTCCTGATCAGCAAAAACATGGGGGTGACGCCGGATTAGTTTTTGAGCTACCCCGAAGGCTAAGTCATCTAGAGTGAACGGATCTTCGGGGTCTTCGGCGGCGATCAAGGCATGAAAAACTACTTGCAACAACACGTCGCCCAGTTCTTCTCGTAGATCTTCCCGGTCACCGTCCTCAATGGCTTCAGCTGCTTCGTAAGCTTCTTCCAATAGGTACTGAACTAGAGAAACGTGGGTTTGCTGAGCGTCCCAAGGGCAACCACCGGGTGCTCGCAGACGCTCCATAGTTCTGACCAAATGGGCTACTCCGGCTAGTGGTGGAGTTGCAACCGGAGAAGCACCGTCCGGGAGCGGAACCGTCACGGCGCTAGTTCGATGGTGGGTTCTTGCGTGGCTGGCGCTTTGAACTTCCAGGGGTAGTCCGGCAGCCCGGTCTTGGAGTCTACTTGGGTATATCGGGGGTTTATTTGGATATTCTCCGGTGTTAAAACTGCATCCAGGTCTTCCGCCTTGATCAGTTCTCCCTGCACCAACTGGTTAAAGGTGTCAGACAACACGCGGTATGCCACCGGGTCAGCATCCACAGCCTCGTACTGTTCCAGGATGTCTGCTGGTGCCCCGAGTTCTTTCAGCTGTTTCAAAACTGAGGCTTTGGTGACTTTTTCTACCTCGGGTAAAATTTCGGCATAGCTGGGCTGGTGTAGCACCTGCATCATGGCTTGGTCTAACATCAGGTCCCGCACCACTTGGGCTTGGGGTACGGTGCCGTCCGCACCTAAGGCGGCCTGTAACGCTTCAAAATCGCTCGCTACATCAGCTACCTGTTGTTCTGTGATCACTGTGCCGCCTACGTTGACAGCTACCCCCGGCTGGGCGTCACAGCCAACCAAGCCCACAGCCCCCAACGCCATCAAAGCTAACCAGACGCGCCCGCGCCTCTGCACCAGTGCCATATGTGGATTTCCTCCTCGGGTTGGGCGGGTAATAGTTCCGGGTACATCTTACGCGGCCCTCAGCGTGCCTTGTTTGAAGTGATTTCTAAGGAGACCAGACACAAACCATCAGTCGGATGCGGCGTTTGCCGTAAATTACCGACGGCCGGTGATGGACCAACCTGTGCTGGGGCTTTTACTGCAAAGAGGTAAGAAGGGACTGGAGCCATTGCACCAGGTCAGTGCCGGTCAATACCCCTTCGCTGAGGCGGGCTCCGGCACGCGGCAGGGGAACCAAAACGGTACGAGTGGCGGGTTTCAAAATGGTTCCCTTAGCGGTGCGCTGCAGGTACAACTGGCGCGATTCGGGTAACACCAGAGGCGCCATCCGGATGTACCGGCCTTGGACCGAGATCTGGGTTAACCCCAAAACCCGGGCCTGTAAACGCAGCCGAGCCAACTCAAACAAGGCTTCGACCTCGGGCGGGATGGGGCCGTAACGGTCGGTTAGTTCATCGGCTACAGCTTGCAGGTCTTGGTCCGATGTCGCTTGGGACAGTTTGGTGTAGGCCTCCAACCGCAGCCGGTCCCCGTCTACATAAGAGTGGGGAATGTGCGCGTTGACCGGTAATTCGATGGTTACCTCAACTGGAGTGGGTTGTTCTAAACCTTTAGCAGCGGCTACTGCCTCACCAATCATCCGCAAGTACAGGTCAAATCCCACTCCCGCGATGTGACCCGATTGTTCACCGCCCAACAGGTTCCCCGCGCCCCGGATTTCCAAGTCTTTGAGTGCTACTTGCATCCCGGCGCCCAATTCAGACTGGCTAGCAATAGTAGATAAACGGTCGTGAGCGGTTTCGGTGAGCGAACGGCCGGCATCGTACAAAAAATAAGCGTAAGCCCGTTCTTTACCCCGGCCTACCCGGCCCCGTAACTGGTGTAACTGGGATAAACCAAACTTTTCTGCCCCCGAAACAATCAAAGTGTTGGCGTTGGCAATATCCAAACCGGTTTCAATAATGGTGGTGCAAACCAGAACATCAAACTTCTTTTCCCAAAAATCAACCATGACTTGCTCTAGTTGACGCTCTTGCATTTTGCCGTGAGCCACCGCCACGCGCGCTTCTGGCACTAACTCAGCCAGTTCGGCCGCTATGCGGGTAATGGACTGCACCCGGTTATGCACATAAAACACTTGACCTTCACGTAACAATTCGCGCCGAATAGCCGCCGAGATTTGGCCAGGCGTGGAAGCTCCCACATAGGTTAAAACCGGGTGGCGTTCTTCTGGCGGGGTAGTCAGGGTGGACATCTCGCGGATGCCGCTCACCGCCATCTCCAAAGTACGGGGAATGGGGGTAGCAGACATGGACAACACGTCCACTTCCGGTCGCTGCGCTTTAAGAGTTTCTTTGTGTTCCACCCCGAAGCGTTGTTCCTCATCTATCACCACCAAACCTAGGTCTTTAAACCGCACGTCACCAGTTACTAATGCGTGGGTACCTATCACCACATCTACTTTGCCCTCCGCTAAATCCTCCCTAGTTTGATGGGCTTCTTTAGCGGATTGGAACCGGGACAGCGGGCGCACCTCCACCGGGAAAGGCGCATAGCGTTCCAAAAAAGTATCCAAATGTTGACGCACCAAAAGCGTGGTGGGAGCCAAAATGGCTACTTGTTTGCCGTCTTGCACCGCTTTGAAAGCGGCCCGCACCGCCACCTCAGTCTTACCGTAACCCACATCACCGCAGATCAAACGGTCCATAGGGGCAGTGGCTTGCATGTCAGCTTTGACCTCGTCAATGGTTGTGAGCTGGTCTGGGGTTTCCACATAAGCAAAGGCGTCCTCCAGCTCCCGCTGCCACGGTGTATCCGGACTGAAAGCAAAGCCTTGAGTGTTCATACGCGCCGCGTAAAGCCGCACCAATTCTTCCGCCAGGCGGCTCACCGCTTGGCGGGCCCGGGCTTTAGTTTTAGCCCAGTCCCCGCCTCCCAGCTTGGATAAATTGGGGTTTTCACCACCCACATAGCGGGTCACCTGGTCCAAAGAATCAGTGGGGACATACAGCCGGTCACCGGCTTGGCCACGCTTGGAAGGCGCATATTCAATTACCAGGTATTCGCGAGTGGCGGAATGTTCCCCTTGCCCTACCGTGCGGTCCACTAAAGCTTGGAACCGCCCCACTCCGTGTTGCTCGTGGACCACCAAATCCCCAGTCTGCAATTGCAGGGGGTCTACTCCGGCTTTACGCCGCGAGGGCATGCGCCGCATATCCCGGGTAGTGGTACCGCCGCGCCCAGTTAGGTCTTGTTCCCCTACTAGTGCCAACTTCAGGCCGGGCATGGTGTAACCCCGCCCTTCCGCCGTGGTGACCAAGACAATATGGTCTGCAACTCCGAGCGAGGGCGGATCTGACTCAGATGTCAAGGTTCCAGCCACCAAGTGGTCTAAATCTGGAACTACCCGAGCCGGAACTCCCTCACCCCCCAACCGTTCCGCTAACCGTTTGGCGGGCCCCGCTCCTGGAGTGGTCAGCACCACCCGCCAGCCAGCTTTGACCCAAGATTGGAGTTGCCCCACCGCTCGGGACACCTGGCCGTGATAGTTCTCTAGTTCTTTGGCCCCAATCTGGACGCTGGGAGCCGCCGCACCCAGCGAGGCAACGCTAGGCGCGTCAATCTCATCAAAGGGTTGAAACTCAGCCGGGTCTAACGGATCAGGCGCCGCAAAGTTACCGATGTTCCACCAGGCACAACCTGCCTGTTCACATTCTTGGCCCAACTGTTCCAAAGTGAGGAAGGTACCGGCCGCTAAATCCACTGGGGAATCCGCGCCTACGGCCGCCGCTTCCCAAGCCGCTTCCAAGAATTCTTGGGCGGTGGCAAGCAAATCTTCTGCGCGGCGGCGTAACCGTTCGGGATCCAAGAACAGCATCAAAGCCCCAGGAGGGAGCAAATTCAGCACCGGGGTGAGGGCATCCGCTAACACCGGGGTGAGAGATTCCATACCCTCAGCTGGTATGCCTGCCGCCACTTTGTCTAATAGTTCGGTCACCCCCGGTAATTGAGGGATCAAAGCTCGAGCCCGGGCTTTGACTGAATCAGTGAGTAGAAGCTCCCGGCAGGCCGAGGCCCACAACCCGTTCTCGGCTACATCAGCTGAACGTTGGTCTGAAACCGTGAAGTAACGGATTTCTTCTACTTCGTCACCCCAGAAATCAATCCGCACCGGATGGTCTTCAGTGGGGGGAAACACGTCCAGAATCCCGCCCCGTAGTGCAAATTCACCCCGCCGGGTCACCATATCCACCCGGGTGTAAGCCAAAGCCGCCAACTGTTCGGCGGTCTGAGTCAAGTCCGCTTGGTCTCCGGCGTGCAGCCTGACCACATCCACGTCACCCAAACCTCGTACCACGGGCTGTAGCACGGAACGCAGCGGTGTAATCAGCAGCTCAATGGGTCCGTGGGGGCCGTTAGAGTCCGGGTGAGCTAGCCGCCGGAACACCGCCGTGCGGCGCCCCAACGTATCGGCTCGGGGGGAAAGCCGCTCGTGGGGCAAAGTTTCCCAAGCCGGCAGCACGGCCACCACATCAGCCGGGAGAAAAGCGCGAACGGCTTGCGCTAGTTCTTCCGCTGCGCTGGTAGAAGCCGTGATTACCACTACCGGCGGGGGCGGAACCACCTGGTTGATGGCCGATGCCGCGTTGGTCACGTCCGGTGTAACGCCAGCTCCCGCTGTTATGCCCCGGCTAGCTTCGACTAACCGCCGGGTCAGAGCAGCCACCACCACGGGCCGCACCCCTTCTACTGCCGTCACATTAGCCCGCTGCGTAGAACGATCTCCCGCAACATGGGCCTCCACCCATTCCAGGGCCTGAGCCAGGCCAGGGTCCGCCGCCACCAACTGAGGCAAATAGGTCAAACTCATACGGCTGGTCCTTCACCTGGAGGGGTTTCAACTGGTGGGACTTCCACCGGCAGGATTTTAGTTGGTGGAGTTACCACCCGCGGGGTCTTAACCACCGGGTCAGTCAGTGAAGTTACAGCTAAGGGTTCTTTCGGTGGGGTTACAGCCGGCAGGGTAGTGCGAGCGGTCCCAGCTGGATCCGGTTTGGCTGACGCAGTTTTAACTGGCGGGTTCGCCGCTGGAACCTTACGAGTGTGAAAAACCAGCTGTGCCGCCTCTAAACCGTGCAAAATGACCTGCTCTACGGCATCGGCCGCTTGCTCCACCAACCGGGCCACCTCTGGACGGGCCGCTGCAGGAAAATCCCGTAACACATAACTGGCAGCGTCCTGGCGCCCCGGCGGGCGCCCAATACCCAAACGGACTCGCAAATAGTCCCGGGTACCTAAAGCCTTGGAAATATCCCGCAACCCATTGTGCCCCCCCTCGCCACCACCCCGTTTGAGGCGTATCTCCCCTAGCGGTAAATCTAAATCGTCATGGACCACCACCAGATGGTCCAATTCGACGCCAAAATAAGTCATCAACTCGGAGGTAGGGCCACCCGAAAGGTTCATAAAACTCTGTGGCTGGGCTAGCACCGCCCGGGGGCCTGGTACTCCACCCGGCAGCGTCCCTATCCGGGCCGCTGCCGCCAAAGCCCTACCCCGCACCGCCAAATTAGCGCCGGTGCGGGCCGCCAAAGCCTCTACCACCATGAAACCCAAATTATGGCGGTGGCAGGCATAAGTGGGGCCAGGGTTACCCAGCCCCACTACTAGCCAAATGTCACTCGCCATCAGCCTTTATAAACCGTTTGAGAGCGGGTCACTCCGCCTCGGTAGCCTCACCCAGTTCAGCTTCAGCCGAGGTTTCCGCTTGTTCGGCTTGCGGCTGGGTGATGGTCACCACGTTGGTTTCGGGATCATCTACCGCTTCTACGCCTTCCGGTAGCTTCAGATCTGCCACTTTGATGGTGTCGCCATCGTTGAGGCCTTCCACCGAGATGGAAATAACCTCGGGAATGTGGGTGGCCTCCGCCTGAACCGTAAGTTCGCCAGCATCCAGGATGGCCACACCGGAGATCGGTTCGCCTTCCAGGTGCAGAGGCACACTGGCTTCAATCCGTTCACCACGTTGAATGATCTGCAAATCCACGTGTTCCAGAACGTCAGTTAGAGCATTGCGCTGCACTTCGCGGGCAATGGTCAAAGTCTGTTTGCCGTCCACCTCAATGGTGAGCACCGCGTTAGCGTGCCGCAAAGCCAAGAAGGTTTCATGCCCTGGTAGAGATACGTGGATGGGGGTGTCACCGTGGGAATGCAGTACCGCTGGGACCCGACCAGCCCGGCGAGTGCGCCGCGCTGGTCCTTTACCGAATTCGGTACGTACCAGTGCCTGGAGAATTGTTTCAGCCATTATGTATTGAGCTCCTTTGTGGTTAGGGGCCCGGCGGGCGGGCCAGTGGTGTCCCTGGCCAAGCGCGCTATATACAGCTCAAGTCGATTACGGAGCGTAACTCCCTCGCCAAGGCAACCTGATGATCCTACCGCTCTCTTTAAGAGTTGCCGTCAAAGAGTGAAGTGACTGAGCCGTCATCGAACACTTCCCGGATGGCGCGGGCAATAAGCGGAGCAATCGACAACACCGTGAGTTGCTCGAAACGCTTATCTTCCTCAATGGGGAGGGTGTCGGTAACTACCACTTCAGAAATGTGGGAACGTTTCAGCCGGTCCACGGCCGGCCCGGAAAGCACCGCGTGGGTAGAAGCCACTATGACCTGGCTAGCGCCGTTCTGCCATAAAGCCTCCGCCGCTTGAACTATGGTGCCAGCCGTGTCAATCATGTCATCCACAATCACGCAGGTACGTCCCTTGACCTCACCCACTAGTTCATGGACTTTGACCTGGTTAGCTACTCGCGGGTCGCGGCGTTTATGAATTATGGCCAGCGGTGCCCCCAAACGGTCCGACCATTGATCCGCTAGCCGCACCCGGCCCGCATCCGGTGAAACTATGGTCAGCCGGGAACGGTCCACCCTTGTGCGGACATAGTTCGCCAAGATTGGTAAAGACCAGAGGTGGTCCACTGGGCCGTTGAAAAAACCTTGAATCTGAGCCGTGTGGAGGTCTACGGACATGAGCCGGTCAGCTCCGGCTTCCTTGAATAGATCGGCCACCAACCGGGCCGAGATCGGTTCCCGTCCGCGGTGTTTTTTATCTTGCCGGGCGTATCCGTAAAACGGGGCAATAGCGGTAATGGATTTGACCGAGGCTCGTTTGAGGGCGTCGCACATTATCAGGTGTTCCATGAGCCAATGGTTGATGGGTGCAGTGTGGGATTGCAGGCAAAACGCAAACGCACCCCGCACGGATTCGGAGAAGCGAACGTAGATTTCACCGTTCGCGAAGTCATACGCTGAGGTGGGCACCAGCTCACAATCGAGTTCACGGGCCACCGCCTCTGCTAGCTCAGGATGGGCCCTTCCGGACACCAATACCATCCTCTTCTCGGTGTCATGGCTGATGATTCCACTGG
>JAISMT010000053.1 GCA_031276585.1 Bifidobacteriaceae bacterium | reverse complement strand
CTGAGCCAGATTAGCTCCGGCTGCTTGGGCTGCTTGAACTTGGAAATCTTTATCTGCCAGTAGTGCTAGAACCTGTTCTACAGAAGCCGAATAATCGTAATGAGTCGCCAACCGCATGCGTCCAGGGTAACGTCCGCCAGCAGCGCGCTACTATCCAAGGCGTGTCCTCTTTTGCTTCGATAGCTGAACGCATGTCTGATTTGGCGCCAGAAGACCAAGAATGGATCCACCGGTTGAGGTCAGAATGGCACGTGGTGGCGGATCTGGCCTTCGCTGATTTAGTGCTATGGCTGCCCACTACCTCGGGTACTTTTGTGGCGGCAGCTCTGCGCCGCCCCGGAACTGGTTCCACCATCTACCACGATGACGTAGTAGGAACTTTGGCTACCCCGGCCCGGCGGGCAGACCTAGCGGCGGCTTTGGAGACGGGTGTGATCCAGCGGCATCACGAACCCCGGTGGCATGGGGCCTATGGAGTGCGCGAAGAGATTATCCCGGTGGTCCACAAAGGGCGGCGGATCGCGGTCATCACCCGTCATGGGAATGTGGGAGCCTTGCGTAACCTGTCCCGGTTGGAACTTAACTACATGGAATTAGCGGATGAGCTGGTTGGAATGATCTCTCGGGGCGAGTTTCCCTCTGCTGCGGCCCCTTCCGGTTCCGCCCGCCATATGCCCCGGGTGGGTGATGGTTTAGTGCGATTGAACACTCAAGGTCAAGTGCTATTTGCTTCCCCGAATGCGCTCTCCGCTTTTCACCACGCTGGTGTGATTGAAGAGTTAGCCGGTTCGCTTTTGATTGAGGTTCTAGCTGGGCGGTTACGCGATTCTGGACATGTGGATGAGACCTTACCGGTGGTGGCGATGGGCCGGGCACCCTGGATCTCTGAAATTCAGATTGGAACAGTCACTATTGCGTTGCGTTCCATCCCATTAACTCACCGAGGTAACCGCACCGGGGCCCTGCTTTTACTGCGCGATGTAACTGATCTGAGGCGTTCGGAAATGGAACTAATGACCAAAGACGCCACCATTCGGGAAATTCACCACCGGGTCAAAAACAACTTGCAGGAAGTTTCTGCGTTACTCCGAATGCAAGCCCGGCGGTCTGGTAACGCTGAAGTCAAGAGCGCGTTGGAAGACGCCATCGGCAGGGTTTCTACCATCGCTACGGTGCATGAGGCTTTATCGCAAAATATTGCCCAAACCGTTGATTTCGATTCGGTGTTTGGCCGCACTTTACGTCTAGCAGCCGATGCCGCTTCCACTGGTTTTCCGGTACACACGGTCCAGGAAGGTAGCTTTGGTGAAGTCCCAGGCGATGACGCTACCGTCTTGGCAATGGTATTGACCGAATTAGTAACCAACGCCGTAGAACACGGGTTAGCGCCGGCGGGCGGTGGAACCGTCTGGATTAACGCGCGCCGGGAAGGCGATGCGCTCACGGTATCTATTGCCGATAACGGTGTGGGTATGCCTGAGAATGGCCCCGGGGACGCCGCCGGCTTAGGTACTCAAATTGTGCGCACCTTTGCTACCGGCGAATTACGCGGTTCCATTGATTGGCAACCCCGACCGGGAGGCGGGACTAAAGCAGTAGTAAAAGCCAATCTAAACCAGTAATACGTATAAAACGTCGCGTTTAGACTGTTCAGGCGGCGCGCCGAGCCCGGGCGTTGCGGCGTTTTAAAGACCGCCGTTCGTCCTCGGAAAGACCACCCCAAACCCCCGAATCTTGGTTGTTGTTGATGGCCCATTCGAGGCAAGAAGCGGCCACATCGCAACGGGCACAAACCGCTTTGGCGCCTTCGATTTGCACCAATGCAGGGCCAGTGTTGCCGATGGGAAAGAAAAGCTCAGGGTCTTCCTCAAGACATGCGGCGGCGTGGCGCCAATCCATGGTGAACTCCTTTTAGGCTGATGTGTGCCGCGACGAGATACCCGGCGGCTCGGAACTGCTGTCCATTAGGTTCACATACTCCGGGGCCTTTGACAAGGGTTTAGAGCCTGTGATTTGTAACACAAATTCTGCCCCTTGCGTAGCGGCCGGGGTAAGAGGTACTGGTTTCCAGGGAAAATAGCGCTGGACGCTTAGCGTGTTAGTTGCACGGGAAAGGAACTGCTGCCGATTACTAGGCGCCCGCGGCCGGGTGGGTCTGGGCGGCGGGGACCGGTTAATTCCAGGCGAGCCACGGCGCTGCGCCCGAGGCCAAAAGCGGTAGCACTACCGGGATAGTCCGGCCAGAGGATTACCCCTAGTGGGTGGGCTTGGAGCAGGGGGACGGGAGGGCGCAAAGCTGCCGCGGTGGCTGTGTTGCAAGCCGTAATCAGTGTGCCGTGAGTTGGCAGTTGGAGTGGCGCTGGCCCCGGCATGGTTTCCAGATCATCTACTAGGGCTATGGCTCCAGCTTCTAAAGCTTCCAGCACTTGAAGCCAAGAGCGGGCGGCGTTACCCGCCGCACAGAAGGTGTGGCGTCCGGCTTGTTCCAGACGGCGGTGCAGATGGGCCAGGGTGGTGGAACGGCCGGACCCGGGTGGTCCGATGATTGCGATGGGGTGCCCCGGTGAGACCGGTAAAGCCAAAGGGGTGCCTAGAGGTCCACCCAAGCCTACCCAGATGGTATTACCGGAACTATCTGGGGGGAGATCCCCGGCTGTAACTTTGGCGGGTAGCTCCAAGACTCGGTGTGGGGGAGCTAACCGGTGCGGTGAAGGTGCGATTGTGTCACTAGGCCAAGCGACTTGAACGGTTACCGCCGTGTCTCCGTTCAGGTAGCAAGCCCGTCCGGGCAGGTGGCGGGTGTGTGCCATCTCCTTAGGCACCCCCAAAACTAGGTCATCGGTTAAAGCTGTGACCGGGAGTACTAAACGGTGGGGACATTGGCTAAGCCAGCGGGCGGGTTTGGGTGGTCCAGTTACCACTAAATGAGCACCGGGAGCCAAACTGCTTCCCACTAGGGTGTCCAGTAGGCTCCGGCTCTGAGCGGGTACCGCCCAACCTTCCAGTTCGGTGGCCGCATCAAGGATTAGCGCTTGCGGTTCCGGCTCCCAATGGGACAACAGTTCCGCTAAACGGTCCGGATCGGTAGCTCCAATTACGCTGCCTAAACATTCGGCGCCAGCCAAAGCCGTGAAGGCTGCGGGTTGGTGGGTTACAACATGGGTGACCACTCCCGCTGCGGTTAAACCGGCCGCCACGGTAAGTGCCGCCGTGGTGCGCCCGGATTTAGGTCCGCCCAATATGGCTAGGTGACCGCTGGCCGGATCCCAATCCAACTCAGTTTGGGTTTGTTGGGCGGGAAGGTCAGCCAGACCTAACACCACCCGGCTGTGGTTTCTAGCAATTAGTTGGGTGGCTGAAACTTGCTCTGGTAACGGCGGGCACCAAGGAGCCGGCGGTGGTTTAGCACCAATCTGCTGTGCGGCTGTATTGATCTCTCCCACCAGGGCGGCCGGCTCGTTGATGGCCGTAGGGGGTTCTTCCCAATGGTGGGGCCAGGCGGCGGGTAGGCTGCACCGGCGTTGCGGGGGCGGTGCAAGGCTTACCCGTATGGTCCAAGCGGGTTTACCGGCGGTAGCAACGATGCAGGTGCCAGGTAATTCGGGGTCTATCCGGGCGGCACTGCCGTTGCCTAGTAGATCCATCGAATCAGCTTCGCTGGCTACTCTGAAGCAGATACGTAAAGCCAGGTTGGCTCGCAGCTGGGCGCTCACCGCTCCAGCTGGACGTTGGGTAGCCAGGATGAGTCCCATGCCAAGGGAACGGCCTTGGGCTGCCAAACGTTCGAGACGTCCCGAAGCTTCCGGTAGGGCATCCAACAGGATACGGAACTCATCCACTACCACTAAGAGGCGGGCGGGACGTTCCCCCGGAGTCAACTCTCCCCAACTGGCCACTGATTCCCGTTCCAGAAGGCGTTCCCGGTTCGCCAGTTCGGCTTCCAAAGAGGTCAATACTCGGGCGGTACCAGCGGCATCTAAATCGGTAGCTACCCCCACTACATGAGGTAGGTGCTCTAAGTCCCGAAAAGTGGCGCCGCCTTTGTGGTCTAACCCCACAATGGCTAGTTGATTGGGAGGGGCGGACACAGCTTCCGCCAGGATTAAAGCTCGTAAAAACTCTGATTTGCCGGAGCCGGAGGTACCGGCTACCAGAGCGTGGGGGCCGTCTTGAACCAGGTCGAGGCTACAAGCTTCCTGGTGGGGGCTAAAACCAAGGGGTGGGCGGAGGTTTGCCTGCCAAGCAGCTTGAATCTGAGAGCTGGTGAGCGGAAACCGAGTTGGGGAGGCGCGGTGGGGAGCGCCGGAGGTAATCAGTTGGCGAATCTGTTCTTCCAAGGGAGTAGGGCCTAAAGCCAGAGCGGTGAGGAAAATGCCGGTTTGGCCGCGAGCGGCCACCAACCCCAACCCGGCATCCCGTACCAAAAGCTGGTTTACGGTGCCAGGCGGGCCAGATTCTTTGGGGAGGTGGTTTCGCAGTGTCACAGGGGTGGGCCGGACCGGCCAATGGGCCGCCACCTGAATTAGTAGACCACCGGCTGTGACCTGGGCGGTTAAACCCGGTTCGGTAGAACGGGGTAGAGGTGCAAAACGAGCCCATTCCCAACCAGTTTCCGGAGGCACCTGCAAAGCTGGTAACGGTCCTTGGGTAGGTAGGGAATCCGCTATGAGGCGCCGTGCTAACGCTGCCACCAACTCGGTGGCTCCCTGCAACTCCCACCTGGAGTTAGGGGTCAGCACTGGATCCGCCGCATCGTCCAACCCCACTACGCCCGTAAACCAGGGCTTTGGAGGGCTCCGAACTAGAAGCGGAATGGTGGTAGCTAAGGTTGCTACTAACGGCATAGCGGCCCAAACTGGATTGTGGGTCATGAAAAACATAATCCCTGCCATGACCAGGCCAGTAATTGCGGTA
>JAISMT010000135.1 GCA_031276585.1 Bifidobacteriaceae bacterium | reverse complement strand
AGTCTGTTCGGTAATGGTATCTCCCCGCACCTGCCCAGTTTCGGGATCATGGGAAGTAATACCAGAAGTGAAGATCAGGTCACCAACCACTTTGCCGTGGCTATAGGCGGCCACGGACGTACCGACGTTAATAGTTTTAGCTGTCATGGTTGGTCTCCCGGTTCAACTCAAGCTGGCGTGATTATCTTTTTGGGGTTCAATGAGGACTTTGATGGTGGACCTTTGATCCATCAGTTGATAGGCCTGGTCAATTTGTTCTAGCGGTAAGGCAGCTGTGAACACATCACCTGGAGTGACATCACCCTTTAGGACCGCTGGCAGCACTTCCGGGATGTAATGCCGGGCCGGCGCTATACCGCCCGAGATAGTGATGTTGGTAGGGAATAACTCCGCCATATCTACAGTCACACCATGAGGTAGCCCCACATAACCCAATGTTCCCCCCGGCCGGGTCATCTTCAAACCACTGGCAAAGGCGGCCGCTGTGCCCACGCATTCGAGCACACAGTCCGCGCCCACCCCATTGGTGATTTCCGCCACTGCCGCTTCCGCTTCCGCACCGCGTACTGGTTGAACCACCGTGGCCCCGAATTTTTGGGCCAAAGCCCGGCGGTCGGCATAGTCACCACCAAAAGCAATAATCTGTTCCGCCCCCAAACTCCGGGCCGCCAAAACCGCGCAAAGCCCCACGGCGCCATCGCCAATTACCACCGTGGTTAAACCAGGCCCCACCCCGGCTTTTACCGCCGCATGCAAACCCGTGGGGTAAACATCAGCCAAAGTCAATAGGTGTGGTACCAGGGCTGCCGGGGGCCGCTCACCGTTCGATAAGGCTTTCACCAAAGTAGTTTCCGCAAAAGGCACCCGCACTAATTGAGCCTGCCCGGCTTCAGTAACCTGACGACCCCAAAAACCGCCCTCCAAGCACGAGCTTTCCAGTCCGCTCCGGCAATGTACACAAACACCATCGGAATACCGGAAAGGCGAAATCACCCAATCACCCCGGTTTAAAGCCTTAACTTCGGAACCAACCTCCACCACCTCACCCACAAACTCGTGCCCAATCCGCGAACCAGGTAACGCCGTACTCTGCCCGCGATAGGTCCACAGATCAGAGCCACAAACGGCCGCTGCAGTAATTTGAACTATCACATCGCTAGGGGTCTGTAACGTGGGGTCCGGGACAGTCTGAGCGTCAATGGAATAGGGGGCGTTATAGATGGCTGCCCGCATGGGATGCTCCTTCAATATTGCTGGGCCCGCTGGCACTACTGGCACTACCAGACGGGTTGGGCTTGTCGGTACTGCCCTCGAAGGCCAGGTCGCGATTCACTAGGGTTTCCGGACGTTGCCCCCACACCAGCCGTTGCACCATTTGCTGCACGCAAATATCCCGCGCCTGATAAAACGAGTCTTCTGAGATAAAAGCCGCGTGCGGGGTTATCACAACATTTTCTAAACCAAACAATTCCGACGTTTGCGTATCCTCATCTTCAATCACATCAATGCCGGCGCCGGCAATAGTTCCGGAACGTAAAGCCGCCACCAGAGCAGCCTCATCCACCACTCCACCACGAGCCGTGTTAATCAAGTATGCCGAGGGCCTCATCAAGTCCAATTCCCGAGCACCAATTAGGTGAGCGGTTTCCGGCAACAGCGGTGTGTGGAGTGATACAAAATCAGATTCAACGAGCAACTGATCTAGAGATTCGGCTTTCTCTACCCCAAACTCAGCTAAAAACTCTGCGGACTTGGTTGGGGCCCACGCCAACACTTTGAGTCCCAAGGCTTGCAACATGGGCGTAGCCCGCTGAGGTATACCGCCAAAGAAAACCAAACCCACGGTTTTCCCCTCAAGCCGGTGGGGTAGTTCACCCAGCAGAGGGTCCCACCGCCCGGTCCGTACCGAACGGTCAAAAAAGGAAATTTTCCTGACCAGATCAATCAATAACCCCACGGTGTGAAGTGCCACTTCAGGAACACAAAACCCTGGAGCGTTTACCACTGCCACACCGTGTTCAGTGGCCGCTGCCACATCAATGTTGTTATAGCCAATTGACTGGACGCCAATAATCTTCAGATTTGGTAGTTGGCTTATTACTTCCCGAGTCATCTGAAAGTATTCCACCACCACCCCAGCAGCCTCCCGGGTAGCAGCAATGAAAGCCTCAACCGAGTTATCCTCCGTCTTTACTTCCACTAGCCGTACCTGCTGGTCCACCTCCCAATCTCGGAGCAACGAACTCTCATACTCCAACGTGTCATCAATGTTGAAGTAAACCACTGTAGGTACGGCCATTAATGAACTCCTTTACTCACCGTTTCTAGATGCACCCCACAAAATCTCCTCGCTCCGCTCAAATCTTTTGCGAGGACCCCGAGAACACCCCACAAAATCTCTTCGCTCCGCTCAGATCTATTGCGGGGGCCCCGGGTTCAAGAAAAACTCGGTTCAAGTGTCAAATTTTCAGACGCCAAGTGGTCTAGGGCCAGGCTCAGAATAGCCAACCCCTCGTCAAGGACGTCCTCAGTCACGTTCAGAGGTGTAGAGATACGCAACCCATTTCCCTTCACGCCACAGTTCAAAGTCAGCAGGCCTTCCTCCAGAGCTTTCCGGCAAAGCACCGTGAGCAGATCAGAACCGGGGCGGCCATCCGGATGGTTCAATTCGATAGCCCGCATCAACCCCAGGCCCCGCGAATCGGTAATAAAAGGAAAGCGGGTTTGGAACTGGGCCAGCTTGCCCGCCAAATAGTCACCTTGGAGATTTACGTTTTCTATGATGCCGGACTGCTCAAATTCGTCTAAGACCGCTAACCCGGCGGCAGCTACCACTGGATTACCGCCAAAGGTGCTGCCGTGGCGGCCGGACTCCCAACGGGACATGATCTCCGGGGTGGAGACTATGGCGCTGGCCGCCAAACCGCCCGCCATAGCTTTACCCAAAGTCACAATGTCCGGTACCACTCCGGAGTGTTCCACGGCCAGGAATTTACCGGTACGCCCAAACCCAGACTGGATCTCATCGCAGATCAACAAAATCCCGTGCGCTTTGGTGATGGCACGGAGGCTTTGCAGAAATTCCGCCGGTGCCGGAACGTAGCCGCCCTCCCCCTGCACCGGTTCAATAATCACAGCGGCTACCGTCTCGGGCGCCCGCACGTAGGTGAACAGTGCTTCCAACTGTTCTAGAGCGTAAGCGGACCGTTCCGCGGGACCGCAGCCGGCCGGGCATTGATCTGGTGAAGGATAAGTGCTGTAGTCCACTCCACCTACCAGCGGTTCGTACCCCTTACGGTACTTAGAGGAAGACGTAGTGAGACTGGTAGCCCCCATAGTGCGGCCATGAAAAGCTCCCTTGAAAGCAATAATCCCCGGTCTTCCGGTAGCAGCCCGGGCCAGCTTGATGGCGCCATCGACCGCTTCTGCTCCACCGTTGGAAAAAAACGTGGAACCTAGGTCTCCCGGCAGTATCTGGGCTAGCCGTTGCGCCCATTCTAAGGTGGGGGGATAGCTTGCCAGGTTGAAGGAAGCGGTCATGATTTTGGCCACTTGTTGGGTGACTGCTTCAACCACCCGGGGGTGGGAATGGCCCAGAGCGTTGACCGCTATTCCTTGCACCCAGTCCAAATAGCGGCGTCCCTGAACGTCCCAGATATAAGAACCAGAGCCTCGTTCAATCACTAGATCAGTGCTGCGCCCCAAAACGGGTGCTAGATAAGCGGAGTAATCACTTAATTTGATCATCACACGCCATCTCCTTTGCTTAGAAGTTCAACAGGCCAGCCGCAAACTCCGGCGGCAGGTTGCTGCTTGACCAGTGTGACAAACCCCTCAGCTCCAGGGAAGCGCCGCAACGGACAATTTACCTGGCTGACATGTCCCGGGTGGAACAGGTGCGGTTAGCTTGCGCCATGGCTATCACTGTTCGGGAGCTAGCGGATGCTCCGGGGCGGGGATGCCGAACCCTATTAGCAACACCTACCGACGCCAGGCCGCTAGACGGCACCCGCAGAATCAACAGAATCATTCGCCTTTGGGCGGGGTGCCCGCAACCAGAAAATTTTCCGGAGTGGTTTACCCGGAGGAGCCGCAGCTAGCGAAGGAGTTCTCGGCATGATCTTAGACGCGTTATTCACCAATGGGCGGTTCACTACCCTTGACCCCGAACAGCCCCAAGCCCGGGCTTTGGGAGTGTTCGGTGGTCTCATAGCCGGCCTAGACCAGGAGGTGGAAGACCTCCCGGCCCGGCTACGCGTGGATCTAAGCGGTGCCCCTTGTATACCCGGACTGCATGATTCCCACCACCATTTGGCGGCTCGCGGGCTCACCTTGCTGGGTTGTGACGTGAGCCCCGAAGCAGCCCCCACCTTGGCAGAGCTTTACGCCCGAGTAGCGGAGCACGCCGCTGGCCTTCCCCCTGGTGAATGGGTGCAGGGCGGCGGCTATCTGGACTCGGTGCTGGGGAGCCACCCCACCCGGGAAGGCTTGGATGCAGCTGCCGGGGGGCGGCCCTTGTTTTTGTACCACTCCTCTTACCACGGCGGGGTGCTCAACTCGGAAGGAATCCGGCGGATCAGCGGCGACCCTAACGTAATACCGGAGGTAGAAGCTGGTTTCGTGGAACGGGACGCGGCCGGTAACCCTACCGGTTTTATTGCCGAACGGACCGTGGAGCTAGTGGGTGCCTTGTTACTTCCGATGCCGCTGGAACGGTTTGTGCAAGCCATAGCGTTGGGCAGTCAAGCGGCTTTGGCTGAAGGGTTGACCAGTGTGACTGAACCCGGCATTTCCGGCCAACTCACCGGCAACGGCCCCAGTGATTTCGCGGCCTACCAACTGGCGTTAGAACGGGGGCTACTGGGGGTACGCACCTGTGTGATGCCGGAGCTTTCTACCCTGCACCACATTGATAAGAACGAACCGGACCACCCCGGTTTTGGCCTGGACCTGGGAATACGTTCCGGGTTGGGGAATGATTACCTGCGTTTAGGTCCAGTCAAGATTTTCAGCGATGGCGCTTTAAGCTCACACACCGCCGCGTTGAACTGCCCTTACCACCAAGAAAGCGGTAACGGGATTCTGCATCACGAGGTGGACCAGTTTTTCCAGCAGGTCTTGGACGCCCACCGGGCCGGTTGGCAGTTAGCAACCCACGCCATCGGCGACCGGGCCGTTAACTTGGTGTTGGACGCTTATGAGGCCGCCCTCACCGCCTATCCACGGGCGGACGCCCGTCACCGAATTGAACATTGCGGTATGGCCGATGACGCCGCCATCGCCCGGATTGCTGCACTCGGCTTGGTGCCGGTACCGCAAGGGCCCTTTTTACCAATTTTTGGTGACGCCTACCTAACGGCGGTGGGTCCGGAACGGGAAGCACTGCTCTACCGGCAGCTCAGCTTTTTACAGGCCGGGATTGAGGTGCCCGGCAGCTCCGATTGCCCAGTGGTACCCGGTGCACCCCTATTTGGAATCGAAGCATTGGTGCGCCGGTTAATACCAGGCGGTGCGGTCTTGGGGGAGGCAGAGCGGCTCACTGTGGCCCAAGCTTTACGGGCCTACACTTTTGGTTCGGCTTATGCTGAACATGCTGAGTCCCGCAAAGGTACCTTGGCCCGGGGCAAATTAGCCGATTTTGTGGTCCTATCGGATGACTTGCTGGCCAGCGCACCAGAGCAGATCAGTGACATCACGGTACGTGCCACCATTGTGGGCGGCGAGGTGCGCTTTGGTGCCGACAATCTGAGTTTCGCCTGAGTGTTTCAGGTGTGAAAAAGAATTGTTTATGAATAGTTTCCGGCCTATAACATTTAACAACTTGGGGTAATAGTTGGGTTAAAGAATCCCCCATCCCTCCTTTATGGATAGTTCACTAAGTCCCTCACCTATAGCATTACCGAATCCATTTGCTGACCTAAGCCTCGCCTTAGTGCTGAAAAGAGGGAATTCATGGCCATTCGCAAAAAAACCGCAGCCCTAGGAGGTTTCACGGTTTTGACTTTAATCTTGGCTAGCTGTGCCACTAGCGGTGGCGGTTCCAAGGACAGCGGTAAATCAGGTGACGTCAAAACTGAGATTACAGCGCGTTACTCCGCGGCGCCATCGACCTTTAACCCGTCCCAACTGAACGGCCTCGATGACTACTCCACAGCCCGCTTGTTGTATGAAACCCTGCTGCGTTACAACACCGAAGGAGAGATCGTAGGCGCCCTAGCCACCGAATGGGAAACCACGGCTACCGGCGGCACCTTCACCATTTCTAAAGATGGCGTGTGTGGGGACGGCACCGCCATTACCCCCAGCATTGTGGCTGATTCACTCAGCTACCTTTCGGATCCAGCCAACCTTTCCACCCAAAAAGCACTAGTTTTTGGCGCCGGTGATGTGACCGTGACTGCCGATGATGCCGCTGGAACAGTCACCATTACGCTGAGTGAACCGTTCTCGGGTCTGCAAGCTGGTCTCACTACCCCCTCGGCGGGAATCATCTGCCCAGCGGGACTAGAAAACCCGGACAGTCTGAAATCAGACCCAGACCCGGGGGCTTTCTCCGGAGCCTACAGTTTGGTTTCAGCTAAACCCGGTGTGGAATACCAATACAAGCTGCGGAAAGAATATGTTTGGCCGCAGTGGCAGAAAGACTTAGAAGGTGAACCCGCTCAAACCTTGACCTTCACGGTTGGCGTGGACCCAACGGCGGCAGAAAACGAGATCAAGTCCGGGTCACTCGATGTGGGCATGGTTTCCCTAGCCAACCTGGACAGTTTTGAAAACCGCGCCGAAATCGAAATTGGTGAAGCCTTTATCTTGTTCAACGAATCCGCGGGCAGCCCCTTCCAGGACATTGAAAAACGGCGGGCCGTTGCTGGGCTGGTATCGGGTGAAGAGTTCAGCGAAGTTACTTACGCGGGCCACGCCCAAGTCAACTACACCGCCGGTAGTCCCAAACTACAGTGCGCTAATACTGACCCGGAGCTACTGGTGCCATTCGACCCTCAAGCCGTGATTGATTCTGGTGTCTTGAAAGACGTCGAAATCACTTACTCTTCCTCCAACCTGTTTGGCCCCAACGGTGCCGGATCAGAATACGTGTTCCAACAGTTAGAGAAAGCCGGCGCCAAAGTCACTTACAACTTGCATGACAACAACGCTTGGGTAGCTGATGTGATGGGCCCCGACCCCACCACCTGGGATGTAACCATATTCATCACCGTAAACAACGCCATCAGCCTATGGAATCCGCTTTCTCTCATGTTGGGTACCCCCATTGAAGCTGGCGGCCGCAACATGGTGCGGAGCGATAACCCAGCTGGTAATGAATTGGCTGGATTAGCACTATCTGCCAATAGCGACGAGGAAATGTGTGACCAATACTTGAAGCTGCAACAAAACCTGTTGGAGCGAATTGACTTTGTTCCCTTGTCCTCTGCCACCGTGTTCTACGGGTTGACGGAAAAGATCCGCTATACCGGTGCCGCTAAACACGATGACATGACCACCTTGCGCATTGTGAACTAACACACCCATCCAGCAACTGCTATGGCTGTTCAAGATCTCACACCAGCGGCGGTAGGCCCACCGGCAGAAAGGTCCGCTGGGCAACGACTCCGGGAAGCTTTGGGGTCAGATTGGGGTCGGTTTTTAGGCTCCAAGCTAGTCACCTTGGTGGTCTCATTCGCTTTCCTGGTGATTGTGACCTTCTTGATAGTTCAGATGATTCCCGGGGACCCTGCCCGGGCGGTGGCGGGGCAAGAGGCCACCTTGGAACAAGTGGAAGAAACTCGCCACCAGTTGGGCTTGGACCGGCCCATTTGGGAACAGTTCAGCCGTTATTTGGGGGATATCTTTGACGGCACATTAGGGGATTCTTTCCGTACCGGTACGGTCAGCGAAATGATCCTGGTGCGGCTACCTTTCACGCTGGGAGTGGCCATCGCCGCCATTTTGATCACCCTGTTGGTTTCCATACCTTTGGGGTTAGTGGTGGCGGTAGCTACCAGGGGTGGGCGTAGACCCACCCTTTCGCTGGTATTCAGTTGGGTCACCGCAATAGTCGATGCCGTACCTGTCTACGTGCGGGCCTGCATTTTGGTGCTGGTGTTTGCTTTATGGCTCAAACTGCTCCCTGCTGGGGGTGCGCAAGAACAATCCTCTTACGTATTACCTATTGCCGCGTTAGCTGTTGGCCCCATCTGTTCCGTTGCCCGAGTGGTCCGCCGGGAAGCTGAGACCGTACTGGAAGCAGACTATGTGCGCACGTTACGTGGTTGGCGTTTACCGCCCTGGAAAATCCACCTTAAATACGTTCTGCCCTCTTTGCTGACCTCCACTTTAACTATGTCCGGTTTGATGCTGACCGGCATGATAGGCGGCGCTCTAGTAATGGAGACCGTGTTTGCTTGGCCCGGGTTGGGAATTGGCGTAGTTCAAGCCATTTTGGTGAAAGATTTCCCTATGGTGCAAGGTTCCATCCTGGTTCTAGGCATGATGGCAGTCACCATCAACCTTTTGGTGGATGTGTTCCTGGCTGTAGTTGACCCCAAAATGTTGCGTGAGGGGAAGTCGCAATGACCATCGCTGCTCCACCCCTCGCCCCGCTAGTCAAGTCAGAAAAGAAGTCCCGCCAACGCCGGTTCAACGCTTTAACCATCGCGGGTGGTGTCATCATCGCGACCCTAGCCTTGGTCGCCATCGTTGCACCTCCTTTAGCTGCAGATTTAGCAGACACCATCAACACCAGCCAGGCCCGCCAAGGCCCGTCCGTCCAACACCTTTTCGGCACTGACGGTTTTGGACGCGATGTGCTAATCCGGACCTTAGTGGCCGCTCGTCTCACCATGCTGCTTACGGCCGGAGCCGGAATCATCGCTATTACCTGCGGCACTTTGTTGGGCGTGTTGACTAGCCTCTTACCGCCCTGGTTGCGCCGCATAGTGTTGCAACTCAACGCGGTAGCAGTCACCTTGCCGTCTATGGTGTTGGCCTTAGTGGTGGCCGCCATCATGGGTCCCGGTTCGGTTTCCGCCATGCTGGCAGTAGGGATAGCTAACATACCTATCTTTATCCGGCTGACCTCAATGCTTTCCGCGGGCGTAGCGCAACAAGATTATGTGGTGACCGCCCGTCTATTAGGGGTACCAACCGGACGAATCGCGGTGCGTCACATTCTGCCTAACATCGCCACACCGCTGTCCATCATCGCGGCCAGTTCTATGGCCTTCACGCTGGTGGAACTGTCTAGTTTGTCTTTCATTGGCCTAGGAGTCCAGGTACCGGATTATGACTGGGGCAAAATGCTCTACGACGGCATCGCCCTCATGAACGCCCAACCGGGCGCCATCGTTGGCCCCAGTGTTCTAATTGCTCTACTGGGCTTAGGCATAATGCTGCTAGGTGACGGGATAGCGGCCCAGGTAGACCCCAAAATCCGTCTGGCAGCACGCGCTTCGAGGGGCCGCCGTACCAGCGTAATTGACCGTCTAGAAGCAGCCCTTCAAAGCTCTACTGCTCCTGCCGCTAAAACTGGTGGTGGTAGCTACGTCAACGATGCTGCGGCCAGCGGTGGTGGCTACGTCAACGGTGCTGCGGCCAGCGGCGCCAGCAACAACACCGATCTTGAAGCTGAACTAGCTACCGCACCAACTGCCGAAACTGGGGGTGCTGGAACTGAGCTGGTTACCGCACCAACCGCCGAAACCGGGGGTGCTGGAACTGAACTAGTTACCGCACCAACCGCCGAAACCGGGGCTGCTGGAACTGAACTAGCTACCGAACCAACTGCCGAGCCAAAGACTGTTGAAACCAGCCCCCAAAACGCAGAAGCTGTGGTTTTACAGCAGCTGCAAATTACCACCGTCGATGGAGCGGAATTAGTGCGTGGGGTTTCCTTAGCCATCAAACCCGGCGAGATTTTGGGTCTAGTTGGTGAATCCGGTTCTGGTAAATCCTTGACGGCTTTATCGGTGGCCGGGCTGCCGCCGCCCGGTCTGAAAGTGCAAGCCGTGGGAGCGCGGATCGGCGAAACTGAACTGACCACTACGTTAAACACTGCAGGGCTAGCCCACACAGTGGCGTTGGTTTACCAAGACCCCATGTCCACTTTCAGTCCACTACATTCCATTGGTTCGCAACTGACCGAGGTGCGGCGCACCCATTTTGGTTTGAGCCGTAAAGCCGCCCGAGCAGAGTTAGCGGAGGCTTTTGCGCAGGTCAGCATCACACAGCCCAAACATCGGCTACGGCAATACCCTCATGAATTATCTGGCGGCATGCTGCAACGAGCCCTGATTGCAGGTGCCTTACTCACCCACCCAGTGCTACTGGTGGCCGACGAACCCACCACCGCTTTAGACGTCACCGTACAAGCCGACGTGTTACGCAAAATTCGCCGTTTCCGGGAAGACACCGGAGCAGCGGTGTTGTTCATTTCCCATGATTTGGGGGTAATCGAAGCCATTTGCGATCGGGTTTTAGTGATGTACCAAGGCCAAGTAGTGGAGGAAATCACTGCGGCGCAGCTGGCATCCCGCAAAGTGGAGCACCCTTACACCCAGCGTCTT
>JAISMT010000086.1 GCA_031276585.1 Bifidobacteriaceae bacterium | reverse complement strand
ATTCGCTGCACGCCGCCGATTCTAGTGCCACCGCTAGAGACACTCCCACCAAAACTTCTCGCTACGCTCAAATCTTTCTGTAGCGAAACTTTGAGTAAACAAAACTTGGCTCCAGAGCCAAAAGTCCAGCTCCCAACCAGCACCCCAAGTGGTCTAGGCTTGACGTGATGTCTCACCAACTTAAAGTCCCTAGACCTGTGGTGATAAACCACATGCTTCTGTTCTGGGTGGGTACCGGGCTGTGGTTTACCGCACTGCTAGTGATGGTCGCGTTGGATCTGTTGGGCGTATATCAGGCCCGGGTTTGGATTACGGTATGCGCCGTGGGCACGCTGCTGGGTATCGCGGCCCTATTTTATGTGCGCTTCTCCTGGAGGGCCCGGTCCAAATAGACCGGCACCACTTCGGAATCGCCGCCACCAGCCTGGCTGGAAGGCCATTGGGAGCCTTTACGCGCCACATCGGTTTCTGAATGGGCACCGCAACCATGGTCGTAGGAGACCACAGTGCCGTCACGAGGGGACCACTGGTTAGCGCAAACCCCGAATAAGGTGCGCCAACTACCAGCTAAGGGTGTAACGAACCCGCAGGTAGAACACTTAGCGCCAGCTTTTTTGGCTTCAGGGGCGTTAGGTCCGTGCACCGTACCCTCGTACCATCTGGTGGCAGCCTCGGAACGCCCTTCAGGTGATAAAACTCGTGGCCTACCTAAACCAAACTCCCAAATCGCTAGTCGGTCGGCGTCATCGTCCCCGGTAGCGGTGTAACCCGGCTCTAAACGCGAATCGTCCACAATGTGTGGCAAGGTGTCTCCCGGACCCAAATCCCCGGGACGTAACCGGTCCGCCCACGGCACCCAAGAGGGGGACAGCAAGGCGCCTTCCCCTGGTAACAGCTCGGTTTCACTGACAGTGGCGTGGCGGGCCCGGGGCACACGAGCCATGGTTACCGCCCACACCCAACCCACATATCCGGGCAGCAGACAGCTGAAACGTAGGGTCCCCACCCGTTCTGCTTCCATGGTCAACCCCAGAAAATCCCCCACATCTGGAGCGGAGCTGATCTGGTTTAAGGCTTCACGGGCCAAGGCTTGGGCGCCTTCCGATTCCAAGTATCGGTCCGGTTTGAGGGCGCGCTTAGTTCTAACGGTGGAAACGGCAGAATTCACCCTTCCAAATCACCTGCCACGGCCCGCAACAGTTGGGCTACCTTAGAAGCTGAACGACGTTCCGGATAACGGCCCCGCCGTAACGCGTTAGAAGTTTCATCCAAAACCTTGATCAGGTCTTCAATGATGGGGACCATGTCCTCCGGTTTTTTCCGATGGACTTTAGCTACTGACGGTGGGGTGGACAGGATTTGCACCCGCATGGCGGAAGGGCCACGCTTGGTTTCCGCCATGTCATATTCCACTTTGGTGCCAGGACGGGGCGGTTCGGCACCTGCGGGCAACGCAGAGACGTGCAAAAATACATCTTCGCCGTCATCAGCCGTGATGAAGCCGAAACCGCGTCCTTCGTCGAAGAACCTGATCTTGCCGGTGGGCACGTTGGGCCTCCCAATAAACTTTAGAACCATACTTACCCCTCCAGGCTACCTGCTCGCGCCACCTGGTCCCCCCTCCAAGCCATAAAACTCATAGGTAGCATTCGGAGTGTTACCGGGTTTCTCCCATATTTGACCGGCAAACTGAATTCATGAAGACCTCACATCTGCTGGTGGTAGACGATGAACCAAACATCCGCGATCTGTTAGCTACTTCTTTAAAATTCGCTGGTTTCACAGTCTCTACTGCTTCCACCGGTGGAGAAGCCGTGGCCAACGCCTGCGAGCAACAACCCGATCTGATAGTTCTAGACGTGATGCTCCCCGACATGGACGGTTTCACAGTGGCGCGCCGCCTACGGGAACGCGGTGAACACATTCCGGTACTCTTTCTCACCGCCCGAGACCACACTCAAGATAAAGTCCACGGTTTGACAGTAGGTGGGGACGATTACGTCACCAAACCGTTTAGCTTGGAGGAAGTAGTGGCTCGGATCCGGGCTATTCTGCGGCGCACCAGCACCACCCCCCCGCTGGATGAGGCAGCCGTATTACGCGTGGCAGACGTGGAACTAGACCAAGACTCCCACGAGGTCCGCCGGGGTGGAGTGGAAGTGGACCTGTCTGCCACCGAATTCAAGTTGCTACGTTACTTGATGGCTAACGCTGGCCGAGTGCTATCTAAAGCGCAAATCTTGGACCACGTGTGGGACTACGGCTGGACAGGCGATGGCGGCATCGTCGAAAACTACATCTCCTACCTACGGCGCAAACTAGACGTGAGCCCCAACGGAACCAAGTTAGAGCCATTAATCCACACCAAACGCGGCGTGGGTTATGTAATCAAAGTTCCCCGCTGAGGCACGGGGGCACTATGGCTAATTCCGAACCGCCACCCAAGCCAGGCCGACCTTTAGCGGTGCAGCTTTCCGCCATCATTGCCGCACTAGTAGTGGTGGGGTTGTGTTTGGCCGGGACCGCTCTAACAGTGGCGTTACGCATCAAAATGACCGACGAGGTGGACCGGCAGTTGACTTCCACCTTAGCCACCCTTTCTAGACCGGGGCAGTTGGATGCCGCTATCTCCGGGCCGTCTGATTACGTGTTGATGTTTTTCGCGGACGATGGCGACCTACTAATAACGCTGATGGGACGCGGCGGAGAACGACGCTCCCCACCAGATTTGGATAGCTTAACCCCAGCGGAAGTTGCGGAACACGAAAACGCGGCTTTCACCGTAGCTTCGGTTGAAGGGGGCCAAACTTGGCGGGTAGTCGCAGCCCGCCTCGCTACATCCGATCCGGTTACGTCCCCCGGATCATCCGTAGTTCTAGCGCTGCCTTTTGACTCGGTGCGCGCCACCACCCGGGCTATGGGTTTAACCGTAATTTGGATGGCATTAGCTGCGGCTGTAGTAGCCACCATGGCAGGTTTTGGGCTGGTACGCCGGTCGCTGCGGTCCTTAGAGAACGTGGAGCGCGCTGCCGCCCAGATTGCCGGTGGAGACCTCACCACCCGCATACCACCTGCCCGGCCCGGTACTGAGGTTGGCCGCTTGACCGATTCCTTGAACGCCATGTTGTCCCAAATTGAAGCCGCTTTTGCGGCCCGCACCGCTTCCGAAGCCAAGATGCGTTCTTTTGTTTCCGATGCTTCCCACGAGTTACGTACCCCTTTGGCCGCTATTCGCGGCTACGCCGAGTTATACCGGCTAGGCGGCCTAGAATCCCCGGAGGCTCTAGCTGGGGCCATGAAACGGGTCGAAGATGAGGCGGCTCGTATGGGACTCCTAGTCAGCGACCTGTTGACACTAGCCCGGGTAGATGAGCCCGAATCCTTAACGCGTGCGGCAGTGGACCTAGTGGCTTTAGCGGAAGACGCAGTAGCCGACGCCCAAGCTTTGGATCCCTCCCGGCGCGTGTCTTTGGTACGTGATTCCGCGCCACCGCCAACCGTATGGGCCGATGAAGCCGCTCTGCGGCGGGTGTTATCCAACCTGGTAGCCAACGCCGTACGCCACACCCCCGCGGGTACTCCGATTGAGGTA
>JAISMT010000013.1 GCA_031276585.1 Bifidobacteriaceae bacterium | reverse complement strand
CCTGTTAGCCCGGGCTTTGCTACTACCCTGGCGCCGGGAACTGGCCCACCGGATGGAAGAACTACAGCGTTCCCGCCAACAGGTCTCCGCCGCTGAGACCCAGGCTTTGCGCAAAATTGAACGCGATCTGCATGACGGCCCTCAGCAGCAGTTACTGCGCTTGTCCATGGATTTAGCTACCGCCTCACGTCGTTTGGAGGCAGGTGATCAGACTACCGCGGCAGCCCTGATCCAAGAAGCGCAGCTCCGGGCCAACCAGAGCATCGCTGACTTACGGGCTCTTTCCCGAGGTATTGCTCCGCCAGTATTACAGGACCGCGGTTTGGTGGAGGCTCTCCGAGCGGTTGCTGCCGGTTCCGCTATTCCAGTAGAACTCCATTTGAATGCACCTTCCGGGCGCCGCCTGCCCGCTGCCCAGGAGAACGCCCTCTACTTTTCGGCCTGCGAGTTGCTGAGCAACGCCGCCAAACATTCTGGTGCTACTGGGGTACAGCTGGAGTTAGGTTTACCGCCCGGGGCCGGACAGGCAAACCTCATGGTGTCCGACGCCGGCCAGGGGGGCGCCGTACTAACCCCCGGCCACGGTCTGGCTGGTTTACGGGACCGCTTAGAGGGACTGGAAGGTGCCATCACCATTGAAAGCAATTCAACCGGTACCGTGGTCCAAGTGACGCTACCGGTGACAGAGCAATGCGGATAGTCCTGGCCGAGGATTCGGTGCTGCTACGGGAGGGTTTGGTCCGGCTGCTTCATGAGGCCGGTCACCAGGTGGTGGCCGCCGTAGGAGACGCCCCGGCCCTGATAAGAGCAACCCAAAGTCATCCAGTTGATTTAGTAGTAGTGGATGTCCGCATGCCGCCTGATTTCACCGATGATGGCCTGCGGGCGGCTCTCCAAATCCGGCGTCAACACCCGGAGCTAGCCATTTTGGTGTTGTCGCAATACGTGGAAGCCAGCTACGCGCGTGAACTGCTAGCTAGCGGCGGCGGCATCGGCTACCTGCTGAAAGACCGGGTGGTAAATCTGGCGGCTTTGCGAGAGGCCTTGGACCGGCTCAGGCGCGGCGAAACCGTAATTGACCCCGAGGTGGTAGCCCAATTGATGACCCGAGGTGACCCCTCAAATCCCCTCGGTTTACTCACCCCCCGGGAACGGGAGGTTTTGGCTTTAGTGGCGGATGGCCGCTCCAACGCTGGTATTGCCCAAGCTTTGGTGGTCAGCACGGGGGCCGTGGAAAAACATGTGGCCTCCATCTTCCAGAAGCTGGGGCTACCGGCTTCCGCAGACGGTCACCGGCGCGTGCTAGCGGTGTTGGCTTGGCTGCAAGCAGATTAGAGTCCCGGTTCGCGAAGTCCCTGCCATCACGGTCAAATTGTCTTCTGTGCCCGCCCCTTCTGCAGCTAAGCCCCTGAATTGGTTGGAAAACCAAATTGGGCCGAGTTTGTTGGACAAAGTCACTATCAACAGTGGGCCTTACGCTTACCGCACGCCCGATGGCGCCGCCATAGTACGGTTGGGCCTGCTCGGCCCGTAAACCCCTGCCTCCCCTCCTGCCCCGCTTTGGTTTAGTACGTTTTACCTGATAGGAAGGGTGTCATAGGGGTGTTTTAGTGTGGTTGGCATGACGGCGGAATGTTCGGTTTCGATGGAGAGCTTCGAGGGGGCGGCTCTGACGGGTTGGAGTGCCGAGGAATTGTTGGATTGGGCCCAAGCGGTGGGTCCGGGGGCTGAGGCCGGGTTGGCGTTGGCGCGGGCGCGGGATATGGATGAGGTTTCGCAACGGGACCGGGTTCGTTTGACTGGGTTGTTGATACAGCAAGCTCGTTGGTGTGAAGCGCAGGCGGCGCTGGTATTGGGTGGGGCCTGTATTCAAGCCGATGAGCAAACCGAACAGTTGGATGTTTCTCCCGCTCGGTCCCTAATTGCCGAGGCAGCCTTGACTAGTGGAGTGACTTTACGTTCAGCGCAGCAGCTGGCTCGGGTAGGCCGCACCGGTTGGGATGAATCTATCTTGGGCCAGGCGCTAGAACAGGGTCATATCAGTGTAAAAGCCGCTGACGTGACCTGCCGGGCGGCAGGTCGTTTAGAAAACACTTCGGATTGCCTACAGGTGTTGGCTCTCGGGATTCGGTTGGCTCGGATGCGGCAAACCACGGTCCGGATAGAGCAAGCTTGTGAACGTTTGGCGGCCGAACTATCGCCGGATGGGTTATCTAAAGCTCACACTGTGGCCTACCAAGAACGAGGCGTTTGGCTCCGCCCGCGGGCCGCCGGAATGAGCACTTTGACTGTTTACGGAGCCACTCACGAACTGGCCGGTGTTTACGACCAGATCGAGCAGAGACCCCACCAAGATTCAGGCCAAACCCCAAACCAACGCCGCTATGACGCGTTCATCAGCAGCTACGGCCAGCCACCTACGGGAAAGCCCAGTACTAGCCGGTATCAGGTGTTGGTGCGCTTGGATGCTTCTACCCTGCTGGGGCGCGATAATCGCCCGGGTTTGGTGTTGGGGGCCGGACCAATTCCCGCTGAGGTGGGCCGGGTCCTTGCCAAAGACGCCACCTGGCGGGGGCTGTTCGTTGACCCAGCTAGCGGCCGTCCCGTGTGGGTTTCGGAACAAGCTTTCCGCGCTGGAATTACTTTGGAAGCTGCCAACCCTTCACCGGACGGCGGTAATCCTTGGGGAGAACCAGAAGATTGGCCGTTAGAGACCGCCAACAATAATTCTTATCTGCCGGGGAAGCATTTAAAGTGTTTGCTGATGGTG
>JAISMT010000231.1 GCA_031276585.1 Bifidobacteriaceae bacterium | reverse complement strand
ATTCAGGTAAGGAAGTGACCTGGGATCCGGCAGCCAAACCGGGTTTAGCTAACTTGTTGTCCATCTATGGTGCATTGGTGGGACGCCCGCCGGAACAGATAGCCCAGGAATACCAAGGCAAAATGTACGGTCACCTCAAAGTAGACCTAGCGGAAGTAGTGGTAGAAGCCTTAGCCCCTTTCCGGGAGCGGACCGCGCTCTACTTGAAAGACCCCGCGGAATTGGACCGCGTGTTGGAGCAGGGACGCGAACGTGCCCAGGAAATAGCTGCACGGGTCTACCGCCGTATAGCCGAGCGGTTCGGCATTGGGGTCTGAAACGGTGACAGGTGAATCGAATTTACCCCTAGGAATGTCACTGTTTTCCGGGAAGGCAAACCGATGCTGATTCCGCCACTAGCTCCAGGACAGGTCTGTCTGGGCGTAGCCCTCATGGTGCCCGGACCTTTGGCTCAGACCTTAGCCCAGGCCCGCCGGGCCTTTGGAGATCCCGAACCCAGCGCCCCCCATGTCACCTTGATACCGCCTACTCCATTAGAGGAATCGGCGGTGCCAGGTTGCTTGGCTCAGATCCGCCGGACCGCCCAAGACTTCCCGCCTTTTCAAGTTCATCTGCACGGCACAGGGACTTTCCGGCCAGTTAGCCCCGTGGTTTATGTGCAATTAGAAGAAGGATTTGAGTACTGCCAGGCGTTAGCAGAACGGCTCCGTCCCGTTTTACCGCAGACCTGCAACCGTTTCCCCTACCACCCGCACGTTACCCTGGCAGACCTAACGGACACTGAAGCTCTAGACCGGGCTCAGTACGCGATGAACGCCCTAGACGAGTGTTTTGAAGTGCTTGAAGTAGCAGTCAGCGAGTTTCATCCCGAACGGGGTTGGCGTTTGCTCAGCGCCCTGCCTTTAGGTGGCTCCAAACCACCCGGCCAGATATTGCCCCCAGCTTTAGGAGATGCTCAATGACCGCGCTCGCCGGTTTCATGGCGGTAGTACCGGCGGGCGGTGCCGGTAAACGGCTTTGGCCGGTTTCCCGCCCCGAACACCCCAAATTTTTGCTGGATTTAACCGCAGCGGGACGCACCTTAGCCCAGCAAACCTGGGACCGTTTGGAACCTCTGACCGGTTCCAGTGGGATCCTGGTAGTGACCGGCCCCGACCACGCTCCAGCGTTAGCCGACCAACTACCCGGCTTAAAAACCGAGAACATACTGGTAGAACCCTCCCCCCGGGACTCTTTGCCCGCCATAGCCCTAGCAGCAGCGGTAGCGGAACGGCGCCACGGCGATGTGGTGTTGGGATCTTTCGCGGCTGATCACGTGATTGGCAGCCAAGACCAGTTTGAGCAAGCAGTGACCGGTGCCTACCTGGCGGCTCGGGAAGGGCTGATAGCTACCATTGGGATTCGCCCCACAGCGCCATCCACGGCTTATGGCTATATCAAAGCTGGGCCTAGCTTGGGTTTGGCAGCAGACCCCACGGTGCGGTCGGTAGAGACCTTCAAAGAAAAACCCGATCTGGCTACGGCTGTGGTTTATTTACAAAACCCGGACTACTGGTGGAACGCCGGCATGTTTGTATTCCAAGTCCGGGTCTTGTTACGGCATCTAGAGCGGCTACACCCCACCTTTGCTCAGGGAATTAATCAACTGGCGGACGCTTGGGACACTCCACAACGTGATGCGGTGGCACAGCGTATCTGGCCCACCCTAGACCGCACCCCCATTGACTTGGGAATAGCGGAACCCGTAGCGGCAGAAGGCGGTATGGCTTGCGTACCGGGAGACTTCCCTTGGAGTGATTTAGGGGACTTCGATTCGTTGGCGGAGGTCACGCCGGAAGGGCCCAATCAGGTCAGAGTCTTAGGTTTGGATGCAACCCCCCAAGTGGTGGGTTTCGATTCTCCCGGTGCATTGGTGGTGAGTAGTAGCTCTAAGGTGATTGCCTTGTTGGGGATGCCGGATGTGGTGGTAGTAGATACCCCCGATGCTTTCCTAGTTACCACCCGGGACCAAGTACAGCAAGTCAAAAAGTTGGCAGATTCGGTTCCTCGACTTAGCTTTACACCACAGGCACCCCTGTAGGGTTTACGGCGTGTCGATTAACCCGGCCGGGACTCCGGATTCACGGCTGTCCTTGACGGCTGATGCAGCCCAAGCCATCAGGCAAGCCACTACCAACTTGTTGCCGCAGCTGGTGGAAATACGGCGGGACTTGCATCAGCATCCCGAAACTTCCCGCCAGGAGACCCGCACTACGGCTGTGCTGCTACAGCATCTAGCTCAAGCGGGGCTGGAGCCGCAGCGCTTCGAAGGTACCGGCTTGTGGTGTGACTTGGGGCCCAGCGTGGAAGAAGCCGGTTGGCCCCGCCTAGCGTTGCGGGCAGATCTGGATGCTTTGCCCTTACAAGACCGTACTGGCACCCCTTGGCGTTCCCAACGAGAAGGCGTGGCGCACGCCTGCGGCCATGATGTGCATACCACAGTGGTTTTGGGAACCGGCTTGGTGTTAGCCGAGTTGCATCGCCAGCAGTTGTTGCGTTCCCCGGTACGGCTGTTGTTTCAACCCGCGGAAGAAGTCCAACCTTCCGGCGCCCAAGATTTGATTACACAAGGTGCTTTGGAGGGGGTTAACCGTATTGTGGCGTTGCACTGTGACCCTCGATATCAAGTGGGTACGGTGGCTATTAGGACTGGATCTATCACCTCAGCGGCTGATCTGGTAACCATCTACGCATACGGCGATGGCGGACACACTTCGCGTCCACAGCTCACCCAAGATTTGGTTTACGCGGTAGCACGGTTGTTGACTGACCTGCCAGCAGTTTTAGACCGGAGGGTAGATCCCCGGGCCGTGGTAGGTCTGACTTGGGGAGCAGTACATGCCGGTGATGCCCCCAACGCGATTCCTTCCTCAGCGGTACTAAAAGGCACATTACGAGCGGGCGATGTGCGCACTTGGCACCAGGCCGCAGAGATCATTTCCCAGACGGTGCCGCTGATAGCACAGCAATACGGTGTGCGTGCCGAGCTGGAATACCAGCGGGGCGTACCACCAGTGGTGAACGATCCAGCTGTCACGGCGTTAGTTTCAGCCGCCGCCAAAGAGATGTTGGGTTCCACCAATGTGTTGGTAGCAGAACAGTCCATGGGCGGTGAAGATTTTGCCTGGTATCTGCGGGAGGTGCCCGGTGCTTTGATGCGCTTAGGGGTACGCACCCCTGGAGGCCCCGCTTTTGACCTGCATCAAGGCGAATTTGAGCCCGATGAGGGTGCTCTCCGGGTGGGAGTGGAAGTGTTGGCCGCAACGGCGGTGAGTGCATGACCATCTGCCGCGAGCTTAGTCCCCTAGCTCGGTTGGAACCTTCTGGAAGCCGCCGGATTGCTTTGGTTTGTTTACACACCTCTCCTTTAGCTTTACCTGGGGTAGGCGATGCTGGGGGCATGAACGTCTACCTGCGTTACGTAGCGGATGCTCTAGCTCAGGAAGGGCATCAAGTGGATGTTTATACCCGGGCTACCAGCCTCTTAGAGCTGGAGCGCGGAACGGAGCCTTTAGGGGCCGCCACTTTGCACTACCTGCGGGCTGGCCCCGCCGCTCCTCTCGATAAGTCACAACTACCGGCGGTGGCCCCAGATTTTGCGGCCGCTATGGAACGCTACCCCCGAGCTGATGTGATCCATTCACACTATTGGTTGTCGGGTTTGGCTGGCCAGGAAGTGGCGAAAGTTTGGAGGGTGCCCCATGTGCAGTCTTTGCACACGGTGGCCTCAATGAAGAACCGGGGTTTAGCCCCCGGGGAGACCCCCGAAACCGTTGAACGTCTCCAAGCTGAGCTGGACTTGACCCAGAACGCCGAGGCCGTGGTTACGGTAAGTCAAGCGGAGAAAGACGCCATTGTTCGGGACTATGGTGTGGTAGCAGACAGCATTACGGTGGCTAGTCCAGGGGTCGATGGCGCCATTTTCCACCCAGGCCCACCCCCCGAATTGGATTCGCTACCAGTTAAGTTACGCCGGGCGGCCGGATATTTGCTGATGGTGGGACGGGTCCAACCCATCAAAGGTCAAGATTTAGCTATCTCCGCGTTGGCGCTGTTAGACCAAGAACGCCGCCCGGCACTGTTGGTCACTGGAGCGCCGGGGCAGGGTCACCTGGAATACGCGGCTCACCTGCGTGTCCTGGCTCGTGAACTGGGAGTAGAGGGGGACGTGGAGTTTATGGGGCCCCAGCCGGCTCCCCGTTTGGCGGAGCTGATTCGGGGGGGTCGCGCCGCCCTAGT
>JAISMT010000228.1 GCA_031276585.1 Bifidobacteriaceae bacterium | reverse complement strand
TAGACCTCGGAACTACCTTTAGTGCTGTCGCGGTGCAGCGCGCTGACGGAAAACCGGAGGTTATCCCCAACCGCGAATTCGAGGACACTACTCCCTCTGCGGTTTACTTTCCACCCGATGGCGCAGAAGAGTTGGTACTGGTGGGGATCGAGGCCAAGAACCAGGTGGCCACCGCAAGTGAGGATGTGGTGCAGCTGGTCAAGCGAGCCATGGGGAACCGCGAGTTTCGTTTTATTACTTCCGGCGGTGCGGAGTTCACCGCCGAAGCAGTCTCGGCTTTGATTTTGAAACGTCTGGTGGCCGATGCCGCCGAGGCCTTAGGGGAACCGGTCACCGACGTGGTGGTGACGGTGCCAGCTTATTTTGACGACGCCCGCCGTACCGCTACTCGCGATGCCGCTCAGATAGCTGGCTTGAACGTATTGGGGTTGTTGAATGAGCCCACTGCTGCCGCTTTGGCTTTCGGTTTGGAATCGGGCCATGAGGGCACCGTATTGGTTTATGACCTGGGCGGCGGCACCTTCGATGTGACCATTCTGAAGATTGCCGATAACCATTACCAAGAACTAGTCACAATGGGTGACGCTGAATTAGGCGGGGCCGATTTTGATAACGAGATTGTCAAACTAGTAGCCCGTTCTATTCAGGAACAGGGCGGCACTGAGATTGACTTTGATGACCTGGCTCTCATGGCGGTGATGCAAGAAAAAGCCGAGCAAGCTAAACGGGCTTTGACTGTGAATACGGCCGCCAATATTTCTCTAGCTTTGGGCGGCAAGGTTTACCGGACTAAAGTGACCCGCCAGGAATTTGAGGACGCCGCCGCTTACCTGTTGTATCGCACTGAGGAGCTGACTGAAGCGGCACTGGAGGAAGGCGGTCTGACCTGGGATCAAATTGACCGCGTGTTGCTAGTGGGTGGTTCCAGCAAAATGCCTATGGTTCCGGCCATGATTGAGCGGCTAACTGGTAAAGCCCCTGAACGCCACGTCCACCCTGATCTGGCGGTAGCGCTCGGCGCGGCCATCCGGGCTGCCATATTACAAACGGAAACATCTGCTGCTGGTGCTACTGGAGCAGCAGGCCAGGCGGCCCCTGATGGTGCCAATCCAGGGCAGAGCGGTTCACCACTGTTTATTGGCGGTCAGGTTCCCACCCTCCAAAATGTGGCCTCGCACGCGCTGGGGGTTATTACTTTGGCTGATAATCTAAAAACTAAGGTCAACACCGTGGTCATACCGCGTAATTCCGAGATTCCCGGTTCCTTCACAGTGGAAGTTTCTACCGTAGGCGACAGGCAGACCAGCATGATGGTTGAGGTCACTCAGGGGGACGATCCAGACCCGGCCTATGTCACCGTGGTGGGGCAGAAGTCTCTCCCCATTCCGCCGTATCCCCAAGGGGCCCCTTTCCGGATTTCTTATCACTATGACATTGACCAGATTATTTTTGTAGAGGTAGAGGATTTAACCGCAGGTGAAAAGTTGGGGTCGTTTGAGGTGGACCGTTCTCGCAACCTGGGGGAAGAGGGTATCCGCTCTGAAGCTGTAAAGGTGAACGCTCTTGACATCGCCTGAAGTGGAACCCCAACAGCCAGAGCGGACCATTCTGGAGAGTCCTGCCGATACGGCCAGCTACCAGCCGTTGGCCGCTGCCGCCGTCCCGGAAGAGGTTCTTGAGCCGAGTTCGGTAGACCAACTAGTAGTTGCCGTTGGTGAGGTGGCTAAGCAGGTCGCGGACCTGCAGAGTTTGTTTGTGCGTCGCTTGGCGGATGACCGCCAACGGGCAGCTCTTTATGAGACCACCCAGGAACAAGTCCGGGAGTTGACGGGGTTGCTGCAGCGGCGTGATCTTTCGGAATTGATCACGGAGTTACTGGGTGTGCTGGATTTGCTAGAGGATCCGCAATTGAGCCTGGAACTGGCCCTAGGCGCTCGGGACGAGCTGTTTGAGGTGCTGCGGCGGCGGGGCCTCAGCCGGGTTGAAGTGACAGGCGAGTTCCAGCCAGCAGTACACAGGGGTGTCGCCACAGTTGCTGCTAGTGAGTCGATTCCGTCCGGGCAAGTGGCCGGGGTAGTCCGCCAGGGTTACCGGCTCGGTGACCGTATGTTGCGGCCAGCTCAAGTAGTGGTGGCAACTGGACCGCGTTCTAATCCCTCAAGTCAAGGAGAAACAGGTGTCTGAAACGGACTATTACGAACTCATTGGCCTGGAACCGGAGGCCGAGGATGAGGCCATACGTCAGGCACTCAAGAGCACTAAGAAGCGGCTTTCGGATCGGCGCCGCCAGCACCCCAAGGAGTCCGTCCGGTTGGAAGCGCAGGGTTTACTAGAGGTTTTAGCCGATGCCGAGGAGGCGTTGCTTGATCCGGACCGCCGCCAGGCCTACAACCAGAAGCGGGCGGCGCGCCGGGCTGCGGAGGAGCGAGCCGCTCGCCGGGTCGCCGCCCCGGTGGTTCCCATTGATACCGTTATGCCCGATGCCGCACCGGCGCCTTTCGATACCAGTTCTGGTCCGGGCGGGGTTGGTCAAGAAGTGCTTGACCGGGCCCGACACTATAGCGATATTGAGGAATGGAAACTAGCTCACAAATCCTGGGGCCAAGCCACCGCCCGCTTCCCTAACGATCCCCAAGTTTGGGCGGAGTGGGCTAAAGCGGCCATGGAACTGCGTAATTCGGATCCAGGACATCGGAGCGAATCGCTGCTCGACGATGCTTTGATGGGGGCTAGCGAAGCGATCCGTCTAGATCCCGAAAATGGCTGGGCTCACATGCTGCTGGGAAACGTTAGAAGTTCTCAAAGGGATCATCAGGCGGCAAAACGTGCCTACGAATTAGCAATTAAGTTCACCCCCGATAACCCGTACATTTACTGGAATTTGGGTCTCACCTTGGTTCGCGACTTAAGAGACCGTAACGGATTGAGTTTTCTGTACCGGTCTAGTGAAATGTTCGCGGAGACAGGTAATTCTAAAGACCACGAGTCCGTAATGAAAAGCTTTGCCGATTTTGCCTTCCCTTATATAGGTATAGGTGATAGTGGTAATGCGGGAACGCCAGAAGAAAAGATCGAGAACGCTCAGTTCATCCTCGCTTTTGCTCCGGAATGGGAACCGGCCCAAGATGCCGTAACGTTCTACACCGAACTGGCGGAGCTGCAGAGAGAATATGGCGCAACTGAGATTCCTATTGCTAAGCACCAAAAAGCCAAACAGGCGTTTCGCGGTTTGCGGAGTAACAATTCCCGCGAGTTCAGTCCATTGGGCTGGGACCTCGTAGTTACCAGAGCTGAAGGCGGTTGGCGAGCAAAAGAGCGTAAAGACGAGGAGAATCGCAAACAGGAGCGTCTTGCACTAAAGGAGTTGCTTATTCATCAGCAGAGAGTTGCTTATACTTGGTCGGTGTGGGGGTTTTTCTTGGCTGGTCTTGGCCCATTAATAGGGCTGATACTTATTTTGCGAGTTAAGCGCAATGCGAATGTCCTTATAGGCACAGATGAATACCCCAGACTTGATATAGGTGGTTTTGTCGCGATGGCCTTTTGGCTGCCGGTCGCTCTGGCGTTGTGCGCGCTTGGCGTCGTTACTGATAGCACTATTATAAATGTATTATTCTGGATAGTTTTAGTCGGCGGATTATTAGTAGTAATTGGATCATTTGGTGATTGGTTCGAGGAGCGTAGATCGTGAAACTAATCACAGTTACATATCGGCTACTGGTACATGGGGCAAATGGTCCGTGGTAGTAGAAGTAACCGTGGAAGTTAACTTTCGATCTGGAGTTGTTTTCGGTTGGTGTGAACGATGATTAGTTCAGTAGCAGCACAATTGGCGAGGGCTTATGGGGCTATTGATAGGTTTTTGGCGGCCCAGTTAGTTGAGGCGCGTCGGCAAGTGGGGGCTAGCCGGGCGGCCCAGAGTGTCAGCGCTCACGAGACTCTTACCGGCACCGCTATAAAGGCCGCAACTCAAGCCGCAACCACCGCGCAAGAACTCAAGCGAATCACCCCACCGGCTAAAGTCCCACTACTGGATTTGGGAACCGCCCGAGCCTCGGATTTGCAGCGGGCTACCTTCCCGTTGGTGGTTCCACTGGTGGGGGCGGGTTCTCTGGTAGTGGCTGGCCCGCTCACCGCAAGTTTGCCAATCTTTTCCGAAGCGCTCTGGCTCAGCACCGTTGCCAGTTGGCCGGGAGCACTGGAACTGATCGCCTTTGACCCCGCTATGCGGGGCTGGTTTGGGCCCTACAGTGCTGCGGCTCAAGATCACCCCACTGCCCAAGCTCAGTTGGCGGCGAATGGTGATCAACTAGCGGACCGTTTGTCCCAGGTGGAAACCTCAGCACGCGCG
>JAISMT010000225.1 GCA_031276585.1 Bifidobacteriaceae bacterium | reverse complement strand
GTCGGCCGTCTCCCCTATCCAGCGCAATGGGTCCCGCGCGCCGGGGGAGGCGGCCGTCGACTTTTCACTACTTACTGGCAGGCCCCACAAAATCTCTTCCCTGCGCTCAGATCTTTCTGCGACAAGACCCCAAATGGGGCAAAACTCGGCTCAAGTGTCAACTTTCAGCCCCCCACGGTGTCTAGCGGCCAGCGCCCGCAGTTTTCATTTTGCTCAGAGGTCTACCGGCACGCCCGAGGCCGTAGCGGCATTAGACGTTCGAACCTAAATTAGAGTGATTCCAGAAGTTGGAATAATTCCAGAAAACTGTTAGAGTGCGGTTTGTGCCCGAACCAACTACTGCCGAATCGCCGGAAGTTAGCCTGCTCCGCAGCGCCGGACTTCGGGTGACCGCACCTCGGCTGGCAGTACTGCAGGCACTTGAAGCTAAGTCACACCTAGACGCTGACCAAGTAGCCGCCAAAGTGCGCTCCAACATTGGCCCTACGGCTACCCAAACCATCTACGACGTGCTTCACGCGCTGACTGATGCCGAGCTGATTCGGCGGATCGAACCAGCCGGGCGGCCCATGCTGTACGAGAGGCGGACCGGCGATAACCACCACCACTTGGTGTGCCGTCACTGCAGCCGAATCGAAGACGTGGATTGCGCCGTGGGATATACGCCCTGTTTGACCGCTATTGAGGATGCGGGGTTCATAGTGGACGAGGCCGAGGTCACTTATTGGGGAACCTGCCCCGACTGCCAACAAGACACTGCCGCTACCCCCTCAAGACCACAATCAAACCGCATTTTTGCGTTATCGCAGTAAGAGAGAAGGAAAACTCCCATGACATCCCAAGCCGTACCTCCCACCACTACGCTGGCTGGGGCTCCCGTTGCCTCGGATGAAAACAGCCTCACAGTGGGCGCTGATGGTCCCATCGTGTTGCATGACATCTACTTGGTAGAAAAACTGGCCCAATTCAACCGGGAGCGGGTCCCCGAGCGGGTGGTCCATGCTAAAGGTGGTGGCGCTTTCGGTACTTTCCGGGTCACTCATGACGTGAGCGCCTATACCAAGGCCAAACTGTTTCAACCGGGAGCCACCACCGAAATGTTGGCCCGTTTCTCCTCGGTAGCCGGCGAGTTAGGTTCACCCGATACCTGGCGGGACGTGCGCGGATTTGCGTTGAAGTTCTACACCGAAGACGGCAACTATGACATGGTGGGCAACAACACTCCCGTGTTCTTCATTAGGGATGGCATCAAGTTCCCCGATTTCATTCACTCCCAGAAACGGCTGCCCGGTTCGCACTTACGGGACGCCGATATGCAATGGGATTTCTGGACCCTGTCCCCGGAAAGCGCCCATCAGGTGACCTATTTGATGGGTGACCGGGGAGTACCGCTAACTTGGCGGCACATGAACGGCTATTCCTCACACACCTACCAGTGGATCAACGCCCAAGGGGAACGGTTCTGGGTGCAATACCACTTCATCTCGGACCAGGGGGTACGCAACATCACTGAAGCCGAGGCGGAACGTCTAGCGGGCAGTGACGCTGATATCTACTTGCGTGATCTGTACACCGCCATTGAGGACGGCGAGTACCCCAGCTGGACCCTAAAAGTTCAGGTGATGCCCTATGAAGATGCCAAGACTTATCGGTTCAATCCCTTTGACCTGACCAAAACCTGGTCGCACGCGGATTACCCGTTGATTGAGGTAGGCAAGTTCACTTTGAACCGCAACCCGGAAAACTACTTCGCTCAAATTGAGCAGGCCACGTTTGCGCCTTCCAACCTGGTACCGGGCATTGCTACCAGCCCAGACAAGATGCTGTTAGCGCGCTTGTTTGCTTACGCTGATGCTCACCGTTACCGCGTAGGTGCTAACTCGGCAGAACTGCCAGTCAACCGGCCTAACGCTGCGGTACACAGCTATGTGCGGGACGGCTCGTTACGGCACACCATTCACCCCGCCGATCAGCCAGTTTACGCCCCCAACTCTCTTGGAGGGCCGGTGGCTTCGCCCGCTTTGGCTAGCGAATCGGCCGGCTGGGAGTCCGATGGCGAGTTGGTACGTACCGCTGCCACCCTCCACTCCGAGGATGACGATTTTGGTCAAGCTGGCGCCCTAGTGCGCGATGTTTTTGACGGCCCCGCCCGGGACCGCCTGGTAGCCACCCTGGTGGGGCAATACCAGAGCTTGACCCGCCCCGAAGTCAAGGAACGGTTCTTCTGGTATTGGGAGAACATTGACCGGGATACCGCCGATAGGGTCCGGGCTCAAGTAACGGCCTGACCCACCCCGAGCAGCGCCCGCACCTGGCAGGGACAACCAGGTGCGGGCGCTTTTTATTTAATCTGCAGCCCCGGTCACCTACCAGCAAGTACTTTGGGCGGCAGCTGCGGGGCCAACCGTTGGTACCGCGTCATCAGATCCGTTTGAGCAAGTTTGCACGATGCCAACAACTTTCCGCCCACCGGTCCTATCCCGGATCGAACCAAACCGTGGTTTTCGATGAAGCTAAGCATTTCGGCGTCAGATGTGGGTGGTAGATAAACCGACCCCGACAGTCTTTGGTAGGCCTCAGATGAACGCTTCAACCCACCTAAAACCAGTTCAGTTCGCCTAACACCATGGAATGTGTGACGACACCATCGGCTTGAAGCAACTGCACCAAGACCGGGTCCGCTTAGGCGTTACCTCTCCTTGGATTCGGGGGTGCCGGACCCTGCACTATAAGCAACCCGCTCGTTTCTGAATCAGCCGACCGGCACCGGATGAACGATCTAGGACTGCGCTACTTGTAGTAGGGGTTCTTGAAAGTCGTAGAAGTGCAAGAAATCTGTAAAGTCTTCTGTATATCGCACACTCGCACGTTCAGCGCGGCAGTCACGGGTTTCGTTGGGTTATACAGGAGTTGATTGGGTATGCGAACAATCTGGTTAGCTGCCACATTGAAGGTCTTCGCGCTGGCCCCGGTCGCGGTGAAAGTCACACGCCCAGGGATCTTCTTGGCCTGCAAGACACCCGCTGTTATGGCAGCACCCCCGTGATTTACCTTCTGAGGGTTCCAAGCCAGCGTAAACGACGCTCTTACCTGTCCCATCGGGCTCACAACGGTGGCACTAGTCTTGATGGGAGAAGTCGCACCAAAGGCCGTGGGGCCTCCAGCAACCGTTATAACCAACCCCATACCCACAGCTAATAAAGCCCTACTGAGCTTAACACGATACCTCATGACTCGTTCGACCCTTTCCGTATTATCTTTAGCGAGATTTCGCCGACAGCGTCATGTTACCAGCCCGTCACTAACTCCTAGTAAACCCCGTTTTCCAATTAGAATTGCAACACCCTTCCCAAGATTT